>DASVOS010000013.1 GCA_036383255.1 Gammaproteobacteria bacterium
GGGGAGGGGCTTGCGGTCTCGCGTCACTATCTGAAAAATCACGCCACGCTGGACTCGCGCGTCCGGCGAAACTAAATCAAGGCCGCTGTCGAGAGACAGCGGCCTTTTTCTTTTCCATGCGTCGTGAATGGTTGGGTCAATGCTTTGCGCGCCGAAACCTCCGGGAAACCGGCACGACGCACCCTTATCCACCGAAGGAAATCCATGCTGCCGGACTGGAACTACGTGCGCCAGGTGCAGGGCGAGCGGGTGTTGCTGGCGAATGCTTACCTGGACATGGCGAACCGCAGCCGCGCGGCGCGGGACTATGCCCAGGCGCAGCAGCTCTACCAGAAGGTGGTGGGCATCCTGCCCCACGACAAGGTGGTATGGACGTGCCTCGGCGAGTGCTGGACTAACCTCGCGAAGTACCCGCGTGCCCATGCCTGCTACAAGCAGGCGCTGGCCTGCGACCCCGCGTTCGTGCCGGCGCTGCTGGGGCTGGCGGACTGCACGACACTGGCGAAGCGGCCGCGGCAGGCGCTCAAGCTCCTGAAGCGCGCGGAAGCGCTGCTGGACGACGATGCCACGATGCAGTGCCAGCTGCAGGTGGCACGAGGCAACGCCCATTTCGCGATGCGGGAACATGCCAAGGCGGAGCGCGCTTACCGGCACGCCATGAAGCTCAGGCCGGACTACTACCCGCCCTACGGCAACCTGGGGAACATCCTTGGCGCGCGCGGCGAGTTCGAGGAGGCTCGGCAGCTCTATGCCAAGGCCTACACCATGGGAAAAGACCCGGTGATGGGCATGAACCTCGGCATCCTGGCGCTGCTCCTGGGTGACTACGAGGAGGGCTGGAAGTGGTATGGGACGCGGATCGAGGACCCGCGGCATTTGGAGTTCCAGCGGTTCGCCAGTAGGGCGCTCTGGCGCGGTGAGACGGTCGACACTCTCTATGTATGTGGGGAGCAGGGGTTGGGGGACCTGGCGCACTTCATGCGCTACTTGCCGCTGGCACGGCAGCGGGCCCGGCGCGTGGTGCTGGAAGTGACGCCGGGCTGGGAGAAGTTCGCGGAACTCTTCGGCTGCGCGGATGAGGTGGTGGCGCGGCGGGACGGTATGCCACCCACGGCGGAGTTCGATGCCTGGGTGCCGCTACTCAGCCTGCCGCCGGTGCTGGACCTGCCACAGCCCTGCCAGGCACCGAAGCCTCCTTACCTGAAGGTGGAGGGACGTGCGCCGCGGGAGCGGCCGGCGATCGCGCTGTTCTGGCGAGGGAATCCCCAGCATCCCTGTGATCGCGACCGCTCGATCCCGCTGGAGGCGCTGGCGCCGCTGGTGCACTCACAGCCCAAGGCCCATTGGTTCACGTTGCACCCGGAGGAAGAGGCAGCGGAGGACCTCCGGCGCACGGGGCTGCCCATCCAGCGCTTCCCGGGATCCCTCACAGAGGCGACACGTCGGCTCGCGGAAGCAGACCTGGTGATCGGCGTGGATACGGCGCCGTTGCACATCGCCGGCGCGCTTGGGGTACCGGCCTGGTTCCTGCTGGCGCCCAACCCGGACTGGCGCTGGGGGCTCGAGGGCGAGCGTACTCCTTGGTATCCCCAGGCGCGGCTGTTCCGCAGCCGGATACCGCGCGAGTGGACTGGCGCGGTGGCACAGGTGAAAGAAGCACTGGGCAGGCTTTAGCCGGACTGGCGGCGGGACGCGGGCTCGTCTATAAAAGGCATAGCCATCCACCGGGGTCCCGCCATGAGAACGCATATCCTCGCCAAAAGCACGCTCGCCTGCGCCATCACCCTGGCGCTCTCCCTGCCCTTGGCAGCGCAGGCCGATACCAAGGTCGAGCGCTTCATCCATTTCGGCGGCGTGTTCGGCGTCGCGGCCAACGACACCACCACGGTCTCCTACGTGCAGGGCCTGAAGCGCCGCGAGGAGTCCAACACCAAGTTCACCGGTTCGGTGCTGGGCGCGCTGCAGCGCTTCAAGAACGGCAGCAAGGGCTCCGACAGCGTGACCATCTCGCGGGTGGATCAGAACAAGGTCTACAGCCTGGACCCCAAGGAGAAGACCTACTCCGTGCACGACATGTACCGGCCGGAGGAGCAGAACAAGGACGAGAAGGGTGCCGAGAAGGATGAAGACACCAAGATCGTGAAGAACGAGTTCGAGGTGAAGGACACGGGCAAGACCCAGAAGATCAACGGCTTCGATACCCACGGATACCTCATCACCTGGAACCTTGAGACGGAGAACGTCAAGAGCCACGGGCGCAGCAAGAGCCTCATGACCACGGAGCTCTGGAACGCCAGCGGCGACAAGCTGGACAAGGCGCGCAAGGAGGACCTGGCCTATACCCAGGCCTACATGAAACTCATGCACCTGCCGACGAACCCCGACGAGTTCAAGGAGTACGGCTTCGAGACCGTGACCCTGAGCGGTGCGGACGCCAAGCCCTTCTTCGACAAGCTCAAGACCATCAAGGGTTATCCCATCAGCATGGACGTGAAGTGGGAGGCCTCCAGCAACGGTAAGGATGAAGAAGGCAAGGACCAGGACGCGGTCAAGACCCTGAGCGGCTTCCTGGGTTCGAGCGATGACGCCAAGAAGGATGAGAACGCCGACGGCATGACCACGGTGTTCACCTGCCACACTGAGGTGAAGTCGGTGGATACGGAGAGCCTCCCGGCGGACCTGTTCGAGGTGCCGGAGAGCTACAAGGAAGATTGAAAGGCTAAGGCTGCTTCAACAAAGACTTAGCTGGCCGGTCGGGCAGGCGCCGCGGATCCGGCTTGTCGTGGCCGGGATGCTCGTGCCAGCGCGGATGGAATGCGCGGGGCATGAAGGCCGAGACGGCGTAGACAGCGGGGACAGGTTCCGGGACCGGCCGTGATTGCGCCTCGGCGAGGGCGGCGAGCGCCGCCTGGAGTTGGGCCTGCTGTTCGGCGAGCTTCGCGGCCTGTTCCTGCATGGCCTGGACCTCAGCGTTCTTTTGCAGTGCCGCGACGCTGGCGAGCAGAGCGGCCTGGTCCTGAGCGAGCTTCACCGGGTCTTGGGGCGGCAGGGCGGGCAGGTCGAGGAGTTCGGCCTCCGCCGCCTCGGCCGGCGGCTTGTCGCTGTAATGGACGACACCCGACACATCCGTCCATTTAAAAACTTGTGCATTGTCCGCCAGGGCCAGAGCAGGCAAGATGGCGGCGAGGGAAAGCAGGCTTGGGGCAAGGGCCTTCATGGATCGGCTCCGGCTGGATACCTAGGGACATCATACGTCTGATGCCACGTCGCCGTTGACGGCGTTACGTTGTGAAACAGGCAGGGGAACATGTTGAACGCTTATGTGGCCATGGGCTTCACGTCCACGGCTCTCTTTACAGTCGGCTGGCTCACATATCGCCTGGCGCCGGAAGTGGGACGCAACCCATGGTTCGGCTTCGTGAGCGACTGGGCCATGGCGACGGAAGGCAACTGGATACGTGCCAACCGCCTGGCGGGCCAGGGCTTCATGATGGCGGGGGTGGCAGTGATACCGTGCGCGCTGTTGTTCCTGATGGTGATACCGGTGCCACTGGCGCCGCTGGCAGTGATCCTAGCCGCGTTCCTGAACGGTGCGGTCGGACTGCACTGGGTGGTGAAGCGCTGCCGCTGAGCTGACAGCGAAAAGAGCCGACGTCCACAACCGTTGTCCCGCCTCAGGTATTCACCTGCTTCGGCGGGGGAATATCCCGTAATCCCTGCATATCTGTCTTGAAAGAATTGACCCCGCCGCGTGCCTCCAATATATAACTGCTGATGGCGAGACTCCGCGCAGACGGAACGCCAGTCCGATCGACGACAACATATTTTTGACCGGGTGATGGAACACCAGAGGATGGACGATCCATCGCGTGATCGACGCTGCGGGCTCCCCTGAGCCCGCGCGTGCGCCGTGCCCGGAAATACCAGGAAGCCGATGACATGGATAAGTCACGCACGCCCAGGGGCCTGACCCTTTCGCTCACGTTCGCCCTGCTGGCAGGAAGCTTCGGGTTCGCGGTGCACACAGCATCTGCGGCCGGCACCGGGAAGTTGCCGGTGGAGCGCCTGGGCAAACGCCTGTTCCGGGAGACCCGGTTCGGGCATTTCTTCATGGCGCATTCCAACGGCGACGTGAACACGGTGTTGAGCAGCGGCGAGCCTCTGGTGGACGCGGAGGCGAACTACACCGGAGACCCGGCCACCTTGCCCGACCCGATGCAGGGCCAGGCGATCAACTGCATGCAGTGCCATCTCGGCCGGCAGGACGCGATGGTGGCGGGTGGCGGCAACCGCGCGTTCACGGACTTCGCGGTACATTCGCCCATCCCACCGCGCGCGGACGACCCCGGGCATAACTACAACACCGCTCGCAATGCGACGAGCATCGTGGGTGCCCGGGTGCACGGCGATGCCGATCACATGCTGCATTGGGACGGGCAGTTCGGTTCCATGACGGAGCTGGTGGCGGGAACCCTGTCAGGCCGGAACTTCGGCTGGCTGGCGACGGAGCAGGCCCAGGCCCTGCATCAAGTGGCGGAAGTCATCCGGGGCGACGATGGGCACAATAGCCTCGCCCGTACGTTCAGCGGCGGCTGGCGTTACCGGGCGCTGTTCCAGTGCAACCCACGGGTGCAGGCTGAGTACCGCCTGCCGGCACGGTTCTGCATGGATCTGAAGACAGCGACCGATGCGGAGATCGTGGGCGCCGTCGCGGGGGTGATGTCCGCCTATCTACAGAGAGTCGACTTCGCGCGAGACAGCATGGGGCGGCACACAGGTTCGCCCTATGACCAGTTCCTGATAGCCAATCGACTGCCGCGTTCGCCCAAAGCGGGCGAGACCCCCCTGGAGTATGGGGCACGCCTGCTGAGGCGAGTAGAGGCGCTGTCCAACCCGAAATTCGTCAACGACGGGCGCTTCAAGTACCACGGCCAGCGGCCGTTCGCCTTCGGCTCCCACGAACTGCACGGGCTCGTCATGTTCCTGCGCAGGCCGGCGGGCCCCGTGATCACGCCGGAGGAGGTCGCGCAGAGCGGCATCGGCAACTGCGTGGCCTGCCATGCCCCACCGGAGTTCACGGATTCCATGATGCACAATACGGGCGCGACGCAGTTCGAATATGACGACATACACGGGGAAGGAAGTTTCGCGAACCTGACGATACCGGACCTGGCGCAACGCGAGGCTGACCCGGACGCTTACCTGCCGGTGACCGCCGCGCATCCGAATGCCGCGGAGCCGTTCCGCAGGCCGGCGGACGCCTCTGCGCCCGGGCAGGCCGATCTCGGGGTATGGAACATCTTCGCGAACCCGGATTTCGCCAGCCGGCAGGCTTCCTTGCGTGAGTTCCTGTGTGCGATAGACACCAGGCGGTTCGAAGACTGCGGCAGCACCGACGCGGAGCTGCTGGACAGAGCGATCGGGGTGTTCAGGACGCACACGGTGCGGGACATGGGAGATTCAGGCCCGTACATGCACAGCGGACACTTCAAGACCCTGGATGACGTGGCGATGTTCTATCACCACGCGGGTGAGCACGCGCGCGACGGGCTGCTGCGCAACGCGGATCCCGAGATACAGAACATCGCGCTGGAGCACCCCGACCTGCCGGATCTGGAGGCGTTCATGGCCTCGCTGGACGAGGATTTCCAGGAGTGAGCTGACAACCGGGGGAGGGGGTTGTGGCCTCGCGTCAGATTTGAAAAAATCCCTTTACGCTGGATATGCATGTCCAGCACGGATACCAAGGCCGCTCAGGAGACTGAGCGGCCTTTTCTTTTCCCCATTAACAGGAGACCAGGCATGAAGATGGGCAAGAACGATCCCAGAAGCTCCATGGGCAAGTCCGTGAAGGGCAAGCTGCCGGTGAACGTGACGGGGCGCAACCCCATCAAGTCTGCGAGCCCGGCTGAGACAGCCTGCGTGGGCGAGTACTGCCCGCCGAAGGACCGCAACCTGAAGCAGGCTCCGGCAAAGGACCCGGTGAGCGATATCGAGCGCGATCGCGCGCTCGAAGACTGAATGCGCTTCGCTTGGCAGACCTACCGGCGCGTGCTGCAGGAAGGTTTCGATGCCTACAAGCTGGCGGGGCCGCTCGCGCAGTGTCCCTACGGCTCGGATGAGCGCAACGGCATCTGGGTGTTCGCCAAGCAGAAGGCCAAACAGGGCCTGAGCTTCACCCAGACCTGCCGGGCGTTCAGGCGGATGGAAGGCCTGAGCTGACAGGACTTCAGTCGACCTTCACCTCGGCGACGAAGGCGGAATCCCCGCTGAAGCCACCGATGTAGTAGTAGGTCCCGGGCGCGCCCTTGAAATAGCCGTAAGTGTCGTAGACGCTCTCATAGGCCAAGCCCTCGAAGGTCTTCCCGCACACCGGCAGCGGCCCGGAGCTGGTCAGCACCATCGAGAACAGGTCCTCGCCGGGCTTGAGCTGGTCAAGGCGGCCCGCGAGGCTGCAGCCGAACACGTCGTTGCCGCTGATGCGGCCACCGGCCTCCACCTGCAAAGTCACCGCGTATGGCGTAGGGGTGATGTAGTAGCCGCTCCACTGGCCGGCGACGAGGCCCGGCTCATCGCCGAAGGCTTCCAGCGGATGGAGTTCGAGCGGTCCTGAGCCCTCATCATTCTGAAGGCTTCCCGTGATGCCGCTATCCAGTACGGTGGCCTGGAGCCGGTAGGAGGCGCTGCTCCGTCCCGTGGTGAAGGCGTAACCGATGGGCGCGAAGGCCTGCACATCCCCCTGGATGTCGAAGCCGCCATCGAAACGAGGGAGGCGGTACATGATGCCGTGATTGTCGAAGAAGAAGGCGATGCCATCCTTGCGGATGAACGCGACGGCGGGAAGTGAAAAGGCCGCCCCGGGCGCGGCATAGGTGCCGCTCCAGCGTCCTTCCACCAAGACCTCCGTGCTATCGCTGTCCTGACCCTGGTTGCAGGCGGCGAGGAACGCCATGGATGCCGCAAACAGGACCCCTAGGAGAGCACGGGATTCCCTTCCCTGCATGTGCACTTCCCTTTGTGGCACATGACGATCCGAGCTCGAACGAAAGTATAGACCAGAACTTAGGGATTAAATTCCCAAAGTAAATGTACCCGTGTTCCATGTCTGAACGGTGATATGTCGGAAAGGTGAGAGATTCGTCACCCGATAAGGTGCCGGACCCAGGGAGAGTGAAGCGAGCATGCGCCGGAGCTAGCGCATGCAAAGAGCAGTAGCGTCAGAACCTCATTTCCGCGGCGAAGGCGCCCTGGGAACTGGAGACGCCGACATAGAGATAATGGCCGGCGGCGTTGCCGAACAGGTCACCGAGGTCTTCGTCGGTCACGAACCCGAGGCCCGTCATGTCGCCGGCACAGGCTCCGGAAGCACCGCTGCTCTTGACGGTGACTGCGACCAAGAAGGGCGCTGACTGGATCTTGGTGAGAGTGCCCACCAGGTTGCATCCGTTCGCGTCAGTGCCGGCGAATACGCCGCTGGACTGGACGGTGAGTGCCACTGCGGCGCTGCCGGACCCAAAATAGAAGCCCTGCATGTTGCCGGCGAGATCTGCAATACCCATCACCCCCGTGGATTGGGTGGCGAGCGGCGTGAGGGCGAAACTGCCGGTCTCACCGTTGCCGGAGAAGGTGCCGGTGATGGACGTATCCGAGGCAGTGCCGGTGAGACTGAAATCTTCCTTGCTGTGACCGTCCGGGAAGGGGGTGCCGAAGGCGGCATACGCGGTGAGCGTGCCGCTCAGAGTGGCGCTGCCAGTCAGCTTGGGCAACACGTAGATGTTCCCGAACTCGTCATAGAAGAAGGCGTAACCACCCTGAGCGATTGCAGCGATGATCGGGGTGGAACCGGATTGCCCATTGATGGTGTAGGACCCGAACCAGACTCCCTGCACCGCAGCGGTAGTGGGTGGCGGGTTGCCGCCGCCTCCGCCTCCGCCATAAGCACCGGAGGTGCCGCCACCACAGGCTACGAGCAGTGTGGCGAGAAAGGCGAGGCTCAGGCGGCGGATATATCGATACACGGTCACTCTCCACGGGGATCCGATCCCTTGTTTACTTTACCGCATCCACGCCTGTCATACGCATGCGCCTGCCATGGGTACTCGCGCATGGCTGCGAAATACGACATATCAACGGTGGCAGATGACGAAGAAGACAGGCAAGACCACGCGAGCGCGGGCCGAGACGCAGGGGATGCGGGAGATCGCCCAGCAGCACGCGGTACACGCCTTAAAGAAGCTGGTGACGCTCATAGACAGCAAAAACGAACGGGTAGCGCTCTCGGCAGCACAGACGGTGCTGGACCGGGCCCACGGCAAGGTGGCCCAGGCCATGAACCTTAAAGGTCCCGAGGGCGGGCTGACGGTGAAGATCATGCGCTTCAGAGAGGAAGACGGACATGCAGAGTGAGCAAGAGATCGAGGCCTGTGGCTGGTGCAAGGGCGACGGCAAGGACCATGCGACGCTCGGGATGGCGCGGGTGCGGGACTGTCCCCGCTGCGCCGGCAGCGGGAGGGTGTACGTGACGAGCCGTGAGTCCACCACGGGCCGGCGGCGGGTATACAAAGGCCCCGTACCGAAGCCAGCCGTGCTCGCCGCGAGACAGCAACAGGAGCTCACCGAGGCGCTGCAGAAGCCCAAGAACCGCAGCCGGAGGAAGGATGGCCGAAGTCACGCTGCCTAACGGCTGGCGGCCACGCGCGCACCAGCGGCGGCTGTGGGATTACCTGGAAGGCGGCGGCAAGCGCGCGGTGGCGGTGTGGCACCGGCGCGCGGGCAAGGATTCCACCGCCATCAATTGGACGGCGGTGGCGGCGCATCAGCGCGTCGGCACTTACTGGCACATGCTGCCGACGGCTACCCAGGGGCGGATGGTGGTGTGGGAGGGGCGCGACGGCGAAGGCCGGCGCCTCATAGACCAGGCGTTTCCACCCGGCCTCAGGCTGAGCGAACGCAACGACCGCATGACGATGGAGTTGAAGTGTGGATCAGTATGGCAAGTGGTGGGATCGGACAATTACGACCGACTGGTGGGAGCCAACCCCGTCGGGGTGGTGTTTAGCGAGTGGAGTCTCACCGATCCGCGTGCTTGGGACTATGTGCGACCGATTCTCGCTCAGAACGGCGGATGGGCGGTTTTTGTCTATACCCCGCGCGGGAAGAACCACGGGTCCGAGCTCTATGACATCGCCCGTCATCATGGAGACTGGTTCGCTGAGAAGCTAGGCGTCGAGGATACCGGCATCCTGAAGCCGGAAGTGGTGGCGGCGGAACGGGCCAGCGGCATGAGCGAGGCGCTGGTGCAGCAGGAGTACTACTGCTCCTTCGAGGCGGCGAGCGAGGGCAGCTACTACGGCAAGCTGATGGAACAGGCCGAACAGGCGGGAAGGGTGACGCGGGTGCCGTGGCAGCCGGAACTCGCGGTGGACACCTGGTGGGACCTCGGTATCGGCGACAGCACGGCGGTCTGGTTCAGCCAGCGGACGGGACTCGAGCACCACTTCATCGATTACTACGAGTGCAGCGGCGAAGGCCTCGCGCATTACGCCAAGGTGCTGCAGGAGAAGGGCTACGTGTACGGCTCGCACTGGGCGCCCCATGACATCGAGGCCCGGGAGCTGGGTACCGGCAAGTCGCGCCTCGAGGTGGCGAAGGGGCTGGGACTGCATTTCAAGGTGGCGCCGCGGCTGTCGGTGGAGGACGGCATCGAGGCGGTGCGCAACCTCCTGCCGCGGGCCTGGTTCGACGCAGAGCGCTGCTGCCAGGGGCTGCGCGCGCTCAAGAGCTATCACCGGGACTTCAACGAGCGGCGGCAGGCTTACCTCCCGCATCCGGTGCATGACTGGGCGTCGCACGGAGCGGACGCATTCCGCACCGGCGCGGTGACAGTAAAGAAGGCAGCTCCTGTCACCTCTGTGCCTCGACGATCGAGGCACAGAGGCTCATTCATGGGGCGGTGACGATTTGACCCCGGACGGCCTTATGTCGCCTGCGTTCCGGCAATTGGCTCAATTGTGATTCACGGCACTTTAGGCGCGGCCTCAAAAGGCGATAAGGAAGCTAACCATCAGAGACAAGGAAGGCGACACCATGGCCCAGGTGATCAAACTCGTGCCGGCAGGGACATTGCCGGCGAAAGATGTCCTGGCGGACGCGGAATCCGTCGGCCTCACCGACGCGGTGGTGCTCGGCTGGGACAAGGCCGGGAACATGTATTTCAAGAGCTCTTATGCGGATGGCCCGAACGTGCTGTGGCTCCTGGAGCAGGCGCGGGACGCGGTGCTGGAAGCGGGGCGAGAGTAAGTTAGCCGATTACGTGTGAAGCAAGAACCCACGCCGGAGCCGGGTACAAGCGGCTCCGGCGTGGGCCATCAACGATCCATCACTCAGCGACAGTCGCGCCCGAACCACCCATCTCCTTGGGCAGGTCCTTCATCTTGGGCAGGCCGTCATGCATGTGCAGCCGGGTCTCCTGGTAGTTCACGTGGACGCCGGCCTGGTATGGAAAGCCCGGGATGACCGCCGCGTAGACGTCCACCAGGTTCCAGTGCGGATGATCCGTGAAGAGGTGGCCGCCACAGGTCTTGCACCACTTGCGGGCGCTACGGGGAGTCTTGTTGAACGTGCCGATGTTGTCGGCACCGCGGGTGATCTTCAGCGCTTCGGGGTTCCAGAGCGTGAAGGCATTGACCGGGCCCGCCGACCAATGACGGCATGATTCGCAATGGCAATATCCCGCGCCGGCGGGCTCGCCGGCGACGGTGAACTGCACCGCGCCACAAAAACAGCTGCCTGCATAGCTCTTTGCTTCGCTCATGGTCTCGATCCCTCTGTGGTGATGGACATTCAGGTGAAAGTGCCTGCCGGTGACGGCTGCACACCGATTAAGGAGGCCGCAGACCCCTCCGCGGCAGACGGTATTGTCGCCACACGCATGCCGGGACTTAGAAAAAGTCGTCCTCGCTGACCAAAACCGGGGCAAGTGGGATCAAGAGCCAGTCGGCTTGACTGGTGGAGCCGGCAAACCCCGCATGGCATGGGCCTCTGTGACCCATAACAGAGGCCAAGGAGAGCTTATTCCCGGGCGGCGCATGCCGCCCAAACCTGCAGATACACAACGTCGGGGGATGAGATGGATGTAGAAGAAGCACAACGGCTGCTGGCCAGGTCCGTAGCCAAGCGCCGGCAGTGGCGGCAGGACGCGCGCGAGGACTTCGCATTCGTGGCGGGCCACCAGTGGAGCGAGGAGGACGCCTCGCAGATGGACCAGGCGCTGAGGCCCCGCACCACCTTCAACAACATCGCGCCGGTGGCGGATGCCATCGCAGGGCACGAGGTGGCGAACCGGCAGGAGGTGACCTACCTACCGCGCCAGGCGGGTAGCGCCGGAGTGAACGAAGTGCTGACGGCGGCGGCGGAGTGGGTGCGTGAGGAGTGCGACGCGGAGCACGAGGAATCCGATGCCTTCTACGACGCGACGGTGTGCGGCGAGGGCTGGACCCAGACGGAACTGGAATACGACGTGGACCTGGATGGCCGCATCGACATCTCGCGGGTGGACCCGCTGGAGATGGACTTGGATCCGGCGAGCACGCGCAAGAACCACGCGGATGCCAAATGGGTCTGCCGCTCCAAGGTGTATGACCGCCGGGAGGCGCAGGAGCTGTGGCCTGAAGGCGAATTCACGCCTGCCAACGCGATGCGCGAGGCGGACAGCCCGGTGGACGTGATCGCCGCAGCATTCTACCGGGCCGACTCAGGCAGCGGCGGGCGGGGCGGCGGTGGCGACAAGGTGATCGTGCACGATTTCCAATGGTGGGAGCACGAACCCGTATACCGCATACCGGTCCAGCAGCTCGGCCCGGAGCGTGCGTTCCTGATGGTGAACACGCCGGATGAGGATGGCAGCTTCCTGCTCCCCGCCCACAAGCTTCAGCCCGACGCCCAGGGCCTGATCACACTGGATTCCGATGAGTACGGGAAGGTCGAAGCTCTACTCGAGGGCGTGCAGGTGCTTAAGCAGAAGCGCCGCCGCTATCAGCGCATGTACTTCAGCGGCGACGAGCTGCTGGAGAAGAAGGAGACGCCGACCGGCGGCAGCTTCACCTATAAGGCCATGACGGCGAAGCGGGACCGCAAGCAGAAATGCTGGTATGGCATCGTGCGAGCCATGAAGGACCCGCAGCGCTGGGCCAACAAGTTCATGTCATCGATGCTGGAGATCATCGCCACCTCCGGCAAGGGAGGCATCCTCTATGAGCCGGATGCCTTCCTGAACACCCGCGAAGCGGAGGAGGACTGGGCCGATCCCTCGCGCAACGTGGCCATGACCGAGGGGGCGATCTCCGCCAACAAGATCATGCCGCGGCCGGTGAACAACATGCCACCGCAGATGATGGCGCTGATGCAGTACTGCGAACAGTCGCTGAAAGCGGTGGCAGGGGTGAACCCGGAGGTGATGGGCCTCTCCCAGGCGCTGGATCCCTCCGGCGTGATGGAAGAAGGACGCCGGCAGAGCGGGCTCAACATGCTGGCTTATCTCTTCGACGGCCTGCGCCGTTACCGCAAGGAACAGGGGAGGCTGCTGCTAACGATGATCCGCCGCTTCATCCCCGAAGGGCGGCTGGTGCGGGTAGTGGGCCAGGACGGCATCCAGTACGTGCCGCTGGTCTATGACGACACGGCGGTGGAATACGACGTGATCGTGGACGAGGCGCCCACGGCACCGAACGTGAAACAACGCACCTGGGAAGCCTTCACGCTGCTGGCGGGGCAGGTGCCGCAGCTCGTGACGCCGCAGGCCGTGCTGATCGCACTGGATTATTCCCCCTTCCCGCAGGCGATGGTGCAGAAGCTCAAGGCGGCCGCGGCCGGCGCACTGGCGCCACCTCCGGCGCCGCCACCGCCGGATCCGGTACTACAGGCGCAAGCCGCGGAACTGATGGCCTCGGCGCAACTCAAGGGCGCGCAAGCCCAGCACATCCAGCGGCAGGATGCGCTGCAGGTGCCGGTGGAGACGCTGAAGGCCAGGAGCGCAGAAGCGCGAGCCCAGGCGGACACGCTAGGCGCCGTGGCGGGGATGCACAAGGCGGCGGCTGAGATCGTCCGCGCGCAGTCTCAAAGCCGGGAGTAGACGGCCCGGAAGGTGCGGTCACCGGGGTTATAGGCGGCGCGCGGCTTGCGAAAGCGGGTGGACAGGACCCTGAGATCCCCGACCTTCGTGAGGTCGAACAGCTTCCAGCCGCTGTGTTCGCCCGAGAGACTGCCGCCCGATACCTGGTAGGCGCTCAGTAGCTCATGGCCGTGACTGTCATGGCCGTAGATATGAGGCTCGACGATGCGGGCAGTGCCGCCGTAATCGAGCTTCAGGAGGTGGTGTGCCTCTATGGCATCACAGATGGCTTGCTGCATGGCCCGGACCCGACCTGTCGCCACATACGACATTAACGACAAACCCGGAGAAACGATGAGCGCGATGTCACAGTTGAACGAAGCCGAATCCCGATTCTTCGAGAGCAAGGGCCAAGACGTGGCGCCCTCGCTCTCGGAGCCTTCACCTGAGCCGGTCGTGGAGAGCCGCGGCGCGGATGCGGAAGCCGCCGAAGCCACGCCGGATGGCCCACGGACCGACAACCCAGGCAAGCCGGAGCGGGAAGGCCGATTCGTACCCTTGCAGGCGTTGCAGGAGGAGCGCGCGGAGAAGAGGCAGCTCCGCGAAGAGCTCAGGCAGTACCGGGAATGGCAGGCGCAGCTCGCCCAACGGCTGCAGCAGATGCCGGCGGGGCGCGAGCCGCAGGTACCGGATCCGCAGACGCAGCCGCTGGACTACATCAACCACGTGCTGGGCAACATGCAGGCGAGCACCGCGGAACTTCAACACTGGCGCCTGCAACAGGAGCAGGCGGCCCAAGAGCAGGCGGCCGTGCAGCAGCACGCCTCCTGGGCCACGGAGCAGGAACGGGAGTTCGCGAAGCAGCAGCCGGAATACCATGAGGCCTATCGCTTCGCCACCCAAGCGCGGGACAAGGAGTTGCAGAGCCTGGGCTATTCAGCCGCCGAGCGGACGGCGATCCTGCGGATGAACACGGCGGAGGTCATCAACAACGCGATCCAGCAAGGACACAACCCAGCCGAACTGGTGTGGGAATACGCGCGGGCGCGAGGTTACATGCCGAAGGGCGGACGCGGGAGCAGTTCGGAGGGCCAGGCGAAGATCGCCGCGGGCCTGCAGGCTGCCGGTGCCAAGCTGAACCAGGGCGGCGCCACTGGAGAAGGCGAGATGAACGCCCGCGACCTGGCCGGGATCACCGACCCCGAGGAATTCGAAAAAGCCTGGAAGCGGGTGTTCGGGAAGAAGCGTTAGGCGATCGCTGCGATGGCGGTCTTGAAGCCGCGCTCGATGCGGGTCTCATCCCGCCCGGTGCGAGGACGGGGGCCGAGGAAGTGCTCGGTGAGGACGGAGACCCGCTTCATGGCCCGGATGTCGAGCACGCGCCAGCCGGCGCGGCTGTCATGGCCGCCGCCGCCCTCGGTCTGATAAGCAAGCAGCACTTGATTGCCCCGGGGGTCGGCGCCGTATGCGTTGGGCTCGACTATGCGGTAGTGGTCGTCGTAGCAGATCTGTAGAAGGGAGCGGGTGGCAAGGGCTTCGCAGATGGTCTCTATCGTGCTCAATGCTGGGATCCTCCTGATGCGGCAAACACCTGAGCCGCGCTAACGGAAGCGATAGTGCGCGCAACGAAAACGACATATCCATAGGGGGAAAGCTGAATTTACTGACTTGGTCCAGCAAGTTGCCGGGAACTTCACATTCGACAAGGGCGGGCTCACGAGATGAACCCCTATTTCGACGATGATCAGTTGCAGGACACATTTGGGGGTGTCATAGATCCGCCCCGCAAGCGGCCCGGACTCGCTGATGCGTTGTTGCGGATGAACCTTCCGACCATGGAGCCTGGATTACCGCTTCCGATAAACACAGGCATACCAGGGGGTACCGTGGCCTTCAGCAAGGCGCTGGCAGGTTTGCGGTCCAGCGCAACGGCCGCGCCCGCAGCCGCCGATGAGGCTGCCGCTCCGGTGCGTGCCGGCATCTTCGGATCCGCGGTATCCAAGAGCAAGTTCGACTTGGACAAGGCTACCCAGTATCTGGATGAGCACGCATTGCCCGCCTATGACAAGGAAAAAGCCGGCCATTGTGCCAGGGCAGTGCGGGTAGCCATCGGAGCAGGTGGGCGCGAGGTGGCTAACACCGAGGAGGCAAAGGACTATGGGCCAAAACTGGTGGATGCCGGGTATACGCGATTGGATGCCAATACCCGCAAGAACTATACTCCCCAGAAAGGGGACGTAATCATCTATCCCGCGCTGCTTCCCGATCATGAGCACGGACACATGGAGATGTACGATGGCAAGCAATGCGTCTCCGATTTCAAGCAGAAGGGACCGATCCCGTACGGCGATGGCACTCTCCATTACGAGATATATCGCCCTTAGCCTGCTGTGCATCGGGGTATCCGCGGCTCAGGCGGCTGAACCAAAATCCCCGCAAGCCACCGCACAGGCACAGAACGCCGAGCTGCAATCGGCCCATGATTTCGTCCAGGGCTTCTACGATTGGTACGTGCAGCAGGCCGAACAGGAGAAGGATGGATGGCCAAGCATGACTGCAGCGCTAAAGAACGAACGCTGGCCTTTCAGCGATGAAATCAAGAAGGCGCTTCAGGCCGATACGGAAGCGCAGGCAAAGGTGGAGGGTTATATCGTTGGAATAGACTTCGACCCCTTCCTGAATGCACAAGATACCTGTTTCCCCTATAAGGCAGGCAAGGCCATACACGCGGGAAACCGGTACCAAGTCGAGGTATTCAGTAACTGTGCGGGCTCTCACCCTGAGCGAGCAACGGTCATTCCGGTGGTGGATAAGCGCAATGGAACATGGCTGTTTGTGAACTTCATCTATCCGGACGACACCACGACTGACCTGCTGTCAACGTTGCAGGCCCTCAAGAAAGACCGGGAAGAACATCCCAAGCCGCCGTCCGAGGACCAGGGGGGGCTAGACGGTCCGCGTCATTCCTGAAATGATCCCACTACGCTGGATGTGCATGCATCCACGGAAGCCGCCGGGAGACCGAGCGGCTTTTTGTCCCCGCTGCCACTGCGTCAAGTGAGCCTCCGCCGGCACGGCGTCAAGTGCGACATCCACGGCTAAGCCTTCCGATATAGGCCCTACAGCGACCCGTTCGCTGCGCTATCCCGTTCCGCTCACGGTCCAGGGCGCACATCCTTGTGCGCTCGCGCGCCGCGTGCGGCGCGCCCATTACGAGTAAATCCGGCTCATAGAGCCGATCCTTTACCCATACGGAGGCAGCCACAGTGGCTAACACCAATTTCACGGTCAACGATCCGCTCGCAGTAAAACTGTGGGCGAAGAAACTCGCGGTCCAGGCGATCCAGCAGACTTGGTTCCGCAACTTCATCTCGGACGACGGCAACAACGTCATCTATCTGCTGGACGACGCGGAGAAGTCCGCCGGGGACACGGTGAACGTGGGGCTGCGGACGCAGCTCGCGGGCGCCGGCATCCAGGGCGACGGCACGCTGGAGGGCCAAGAGGAGGCGCTCACCACCTACGCGGACAAGCTGCTCATCGACCAGCTGCGCCACGCGGTGAACGTGGGTGGCCGCATGACCCAGCAGAGGGTGCCGTTCGAGCTCCGTGAGGAAGCGCGCATGGGCCTGCAGGACTGGTGGGCGGCGAGGTTCGACCTCAGCTTCTTCAACCAGCTCTGCGGCTACACGGTGCAGACGGACAGCCGCTACACGGGTAACAACGCCTGCACGGCCCCGACCCGCACCATCCTCCCCGGTGGACACACGGCGGAGAGCCAGCTCACCAGCACGGATACCTTCTCGCTGGCGCTGGTAGATACCGCGGTCGAACGCGCGTACCTCAACAACCCGTACCTGATCCGGCCGATCCGTATCAAGGGCGAGGACAAGTACGTGTGCTTCATCCACCCGAGCCAGGTGACGGACCTGCGCACCTCCACCTCGACCGGCCAGTGGCTGGACATCGAGAAGGCGGCGATGACGGGCGGCGAGGTCTCGGACAACCCGATCTTCACGGGAAGCCTCGGCGAGTACAACGGGGTGATCCTGCACAAGGCTTACCGCGTGTCGCAGGCGGTGAACTCAGGAGCGGCCATGGCCAACACCTACCGCGCCGTGTTCGCAGGCGCCCAGGCGGGCGCCCTGGCGTTCGGCCGGGAGGAGGGCAAGGAGCAGTTCACCTGGTCCGAGGAACTCTTCGACTACGGGAACATGCTGGGTGTCTCGGCGGGGTCCATCTTCGGCATCAAGAAGCTGGTGTTCAACAGCAACGACTTCGGCACCCAAGTGATCAGCACTTATGCCGCGGCGCACTGATAAGGAGGAATAGGCAATGGCGACTTATACCAGCGCGCAGGTGCTGAGCGGGACGGTGCCGATCAACGAGCGGGGCGCGAGCTTCTTCGTGTACGGCAGCATCTCGCTCACCACCGCGCTCGCGGCGAACGACGTGGTGCAGCTCATGAACGTGCCGAACGGCTACAAGGTGCTGAACGTGACGGTGGACACGGACGACCTGGACAGCGGCGCCTCGCCGGCGCTCAAGTTCAACCTGGGGGACTCCGGCTCGGCCACCCGCTACCTCAGCCAGTCCACGCTGGCACAGGCGGGCGGCGTGGCCTACAACAACGTGGCGGGCTCGACGGGGTACGTGTATCCCATCGCCACCACGGGCGGGAACTCGGGATCATCCCTGATCCAGCTCGTGTGCACCACCGCGGCCCAGACCTGGGCCAACGGCACGGTGCGGTGTGCTGCCGAAATGCAAGTGGACCATGCGAGCTTCGCGTGAGTGAGCGTTAGGAAACTTGAGGGGCCCCGCGGGGCCCCTTTTTTATTCCAGCTCTATTGGATGCGCTGGGCAGCCGCCAGGGCGTCCAGCATGTGGAGGGGCACCCGGCAGACGGTTGAGGTCTCAAGGGCCACGAGATCGGCGGGATAAGTGCCCCTGCGCAGTGCATCGAAGCCGATGACGTCACCCGGCATGAACTCACCGAGCAGACGGACATGGCCTCCTGCGTCAGGGATGCTGGCCTGGATACGCCCGGAGCGGACGGCATAGAGGTCGCGGAACGGATAGCCGTAACGGGCGACGTAGCTGCCGGCCTGGATGAGCAAAGTGCCTTGGGTGAGGCGTTCCAGACGCTCGAGATCGCCTGCGCGCAAGCGCCCGAGCTGCAAGGTACGCGGGAGCCGCAGCCTGGGGATGGCGGCCGGAACGGGCCGTGCCTTGGCGCGGCGTCCTATCAATCCCAGTGCGGCGCTGATGCTGGCGTTCATAAGAGCAGTCCTTGCCGTATGTACGGACCCATCATCCCGCCGCCAGTGCGGGCCGACCATCGGGTTTGGCGCCATCTTGGCGTCAGGGAACCCCTGAATACCGCCTAGGCCCCACGACTGGGGCGGGCATCCATGCACTCGGGGGCCGCAGGGCCCTCTTTTCGGAGGTTGTGATGGCATTTTCGGACATGCAGGGGGCGATCGCCGGCGAGCTGGCGCGCTCGGACCTGACCACAGAGATCCAGCGGGAGATCAACAACGCCATCACCTTCTACGGCAACAAGGCCTTCTGGTTCAACGAGGCCACGATGGCGGACATCACCACGGTGCAAGGGCAGCGCTATTACCCATTGCCGACGAACTTCGCCTCCGTGCTGGACGTGCTGGCGACGCTCGGCAACTACACCTACCGCCTGGAGCCGCGCACGGAGCAGTACCTGGACCAGGTGGACTGGGGCAACGACTTCTGGTCTGGCTACCCGACGGATTACTCATTCTGGAACGGGCAGATCCGCCTGTTCCCGCCGCCGCAGGGCGGCCTGCCGGTGAAGGTGAAGGGGACGGTGATCCTCTCGCCGGCACCGCTCACGCAGGACAGCGATACAAACGCCTGGCTCACCAGCGCTGAGGAACTGATACGCACCCGCGCCGTGCGCCAGCTCTACGGGCGCTATATCCGTGACCCGGAGCAATACATGCTCTACACGCAGCTCGAGAAGGAAGCCCTGGCGAACCTGCAGGAGAAGAACATCGGCCAGACAGGCCTTAACACAATCCGGCCACACCTCTGATGGCGAAGCTATTGGCGAGATTGAAATTCGGTGAATGGCTGCCGGACATGCCGGCGCAGGACAATCCAGGTTCGCCGCTGGTGCAGAACGCGCTGTGGGTAAACGGAACCTATGTGCCAGCGCCGGGATTCTCGGCGCTGGGGGCTTCCATCGGCGCGCGCTGCCAGGGGGCCTATGCGGCCACGGACGCGAACGCGGATACGCATGTGTACGTGGGGACAGCGGCGCAGCTCCTGGAGTACACCGGCACCGCCTTCACGGACCGCTCCGGAACCGGCTACACCACGGCAGACGGCGGCTACTGGAAGTTCGCGGAGTTCTCGAGTCCGGGATTCCCGACGCTGCTGGTGGCGACGAACCTGGCGGATCCGGTGCAGTCCATCGATGTGGGGAACCCGGCGTTCGCCAACCTGGCAGGTTCACCCCCCAAAGCGGCGACGGTGGCGGCGGTTAACCAGTTCGTGATGCTGGGCAGCACGGAGGATCCGCTGAACGGGCTGGTGCCGAACCGGGTGCAGTGGTGCGCCATAGGCGACCCCACCAACTGGGATTTCGGGACCCTCGCGGCGCAGCAGGCGCAGGCAGGCGAACAGTTCCTGAACGCCGTGTACGGCCCGGTGACGCATATCGCCGACGGCTATGCCTACGGCCTCATCTTCCAGCAAAGGGCCATCACCCGCGCCTATTACACGGGCGGGGACGCGATCTTCAGCTTCGACACCTACGAGAAGCAGCGCGGCGCCTATTACCCCAACTCGCCGGTGCAGCTCGGCAACGTGGTGTATTTCATCGCGGAAGACGGGTTCTGCATGACCGACGGGCAGCAGGTGACGCAGATCGGGCACGACAAGGTGGACACCACTTTCCTGAACGGCATCTCGCAGGCCTACGCGGACCGAGTGGTGGGCGCCTACGACCCGGTGACGAAATTGATCCGCTGGTGCTACTGCTCAGCGGGCAACGCCACCGGAGTGCCGGACAAGACCATCGCCTACAACTACGCAGAGCAGCGGTTCATGCCCACGACGCAGGATCTCTCGCGCATCTTCAGCAGCAAGAGCTTCGGCTACACGATGGAGACGCTGGACGGCGTGAACACGGACCTGGACCTGGTCACGCCCTCGCTGGATGACCCGTTCTGGCAGGGAGGCAACCTGCAGGTCCAGGCCTTCGATTCGAGCAACAACTACGGGCAACTGGGCGGCGACCCCCTCGATGCCGCGCTGGACACGCTGGAATCCGTACCGAATCCCGGCGGCATCACCTATCTGGATGGCGCACGGCCGGTGCTGACCCAGGCGGCGGGAGGGGCGAGCGCGCCCACGGTGCAGTTCCTGACGCGGAACCTGGAGAACAGCGACTACTCCGCTACGGGTGCGGCGGCACAGGAAGCGGCCACCGGCATCTGTCACGCGCGGGTCGCGGGCCGATACGTGCGCGCCAGGGTGAGCATCCCCGGCGGCGCCGGCGCCGGATTCGGGCAGGCGCTGGGCGTCGATATCTACGGCACACAAGCCGGTCAGCGATGAGCCAGCTGCAACAGCTACGGACTACGCCGCCCTACGATGAGGCGTGGAAGACGGCGACGCTGGTGAACCTGCTGGCGAACGGCCGGCTGAACAGCGTGGGCAGCGTGACGCTCACGCAGAACGGGACCTCGACGACACTCAGCGACAACCACATCCGGCGCGGCAGCAAGCTGTTCCTGGCGCCCACCACGGCTAACGCCGTGTCGGTGGCGGGCCTCTGGTACGACCCGGCGAGCGTGCCGGAAGCCGGCGGCATGATCACGCTCAACCATTCCGCCGTGAACCAAGCAGACCTCAACTTCGACTACGTGGTGTTCGCATGATCCGGCAGATCCCGTACTGGGAGGTCGAGAACGTGTGGAAGGACGCGGAACCGCTGATCGCCAAAGTGGTTGCAGTGCAAGATGAATGGGACCTGCGCTCGGTCTACCAGAAACTGGTGAATCCCCACGATCCCATGCCGTTCCAGCTCTGGCTGGGAGGCGGGTTCGCACTGATCACCCAGGTCCAGGCATTCCCGAGCGGCAAGCGCAAATGCCTGCTGTTCATGTGCGGAGGCGAAGACATCACCGCCATCGCTGCGGCCCAGCCCACGGTAGAGGACTGGGCGCGCCGGTTCATGGGCTGCCAAAAACTGATGATCAGCGGACGCCCAGGCTGGCTCAAGGTCCTGGACGGTTTCAAGGCCACCAACACGGTCATGGAGAAAGAACTATGCAGATGATCCCTATGGCGATCGGGCAGGGGCTCAACAATGCCCAGTATCGGAATCGCGGACAGTCCACGGGCCTGCTCGGCGGGCCAGGGGCCATCGATGGGACCGCGCAGTCCTTCTATAACTTCCTGGATCCGGCCAATTTCACGGGGAAGGCTTCGTCCGGCCACGTGTTGGCCAACTTCTTCGATCCCGGGAACGTCTTCGGTTTCAACCAGGCCGCAAACCCTTACGGCCCCGGTGGTGTTCCTGGCGGCGCGGGCGGCATGTCGAGCAGCGCATTACCCAACCTGGGCGACGCCACGCTGATGGCGCGCATGCCCAGCGGCGCATTCCAGCGCCCTGACATGAGCGGCGGCCGATTCAACGACATGGCGGCGCTCGGCGCTGGCCGGCTGTTCAATCCGGCTATGGCGCAGCCGCCACTTGGTGGCGTCTCCGGCAGCAAGGGTGCCGTAGGCCAAACCCCAGGGGGCGCCGGTGGTGCCAAGCCCAATCAGCCAACCCTGCCCATCAATCCGCAGATGCTGGAACGCCTGCGGCAGATGCAAGGGGGAAGGAAATGAGCGGCGGGGGAAAAGGGGCACAGCAGACCGGCACCGCGACGACCACCACGATGCCGCCTTCCTACATGTTGCCCTACATCGGAACAGCCTATGGGCAGGCAGCGAACCTCCTGCAGGTCGGCGGGCCCGGCTACTACCCCGGGCGGCAGACGGCGCAGTTCAATCCTGTCCAGGAACAGGCCTTCGGAAACATCCAGAAGCTCGCGCGTAGCAACCCCTACCAGGCGGCGACGCAATACAACAATGCCCTGCTGAAGGGCAACTTCGGCGGGCCGGCATCGCAACTGGAGGCGATGGGGCAGGGCGGCGCGATGAATCCGCACCTGGACGAAATGTTCCAGCAGGCGGCAGGCACGACCCGCAACCAGCTCAGCAGCGAGTTCGCGAACGCAGGAAGGAACCTCGGCGCGGCGGCACCGCTGCGCAGCGAGCAGCTCAACAACCTCGCGACGTCGCTCTACGGCGGCGCCTATGCCCAGGACCAGGCGAACGCCCTGGCGGCCAACCAGGCGCTAAGCGGCCTGCAGCAGCAGGCGGTGGGCAACGCGCAAAACCTGGTGAACTCGAAGTTGGGACTGCAGAACGCTGCAGCGCAAGTGGGCCAGAGAGTGCAGGACCAGAGCCAGAAGCTCATCGACGCGAGCATGAATGCCTACAACTACGACCAGAACCAACCTTACAAGAACCTGCAATGGTTCGAAAGCATGTTGGGAGGTCTGCAGCCAGGCTCACAGACCCAGAATCCCATCACCGGCAATCCCGGCGCCGACGCTCTTGGCAACTTGCTGGCCATGCAGAAGCTCTACCAAGGCTTCAGCAGCAAGGGAGGTAGCGGGGGTGACTCCGACTCCGGTTTCAGCATGAGCGGCGGCTTTGGCAGCACCGGCAGTCCCCTCACCACGCCAGGTAGTTTCGATATCGGGGGTGATAGCGGCTGACTGCTCTCAGGCAAAACTGTTATCGGCAAAACATGAGGAAGATGTGATGGCAATCCAAGACGACGAAGACATGCGACCGGGGCTTGCGCAGGGGCTGCTGAGTCGACCACGAGGAGCATCGGGGGCAGGGTTGGGTGCCGCATTGACTGCTGCAGGCGCTCCGGCCTCTATCACCCGGCCTAAACGACGGATGGTGGGATACATCGATAGCAGTACCGGCAAATTCATCCCGCTGCTGCCGGACGTCTCGCCTGCGGCATTTGCAGCGCAGCAAAGTTCCCCAGTGCAGAACGCCCTGGCGGGGTACGGAGCCGAAACACTCCACATGGGACGTAGTCTGGGCCACTTCCTCGACGGGGTTTCGGGGGCGATGCAAGGGAACCCAACAGGACTCATGTTCAAGAACCCCTCCGAACCGGATGAGGACATAAGGAAAGATCTCATGGCCAACTCTACGGCAGCCCGTTTTGGGGCTGCAGCGGCGGATTACATCAATACCTTGCCAGCCCAGATGGCGGGTGGTGAATTAGTCGCGCCGTTGGCGAAGGGGATACAAGGCTCCGGTTTGCTGGCCTCGATGGCTCGCGCTGGAATCAAAGGCGCCGGAGAAGGGGTCGGGAAAGGCATGATGATGCCGGCGGATGATGCTGAAGAGCGTCTCAAGAATGCCGGGATAGAAGGGTTGATTGAGGGACTGAAGGGAGCTGCCACAGGATATTTGAAGAGAAGGTCTTAGTAAAAAGGCCGACAAATATGTATGCGAAGAATATTTCCAATCTAGTCGGGTATCTCCATGTCCATCGACCAATACAGCACAACGCCCTCCAGCAATGACCTGACCAACTACTTCAAGACCGGGATGCGTCCCAGTCAGGTGAAGAACGCAGGCTGGGACATCATGGCGGATCTTGCCAGCTACAGCGTCAGCCTACCGACCGCCGGCGGCACGGCCAATGCCCTCACGATCAGTAACGGGCGTGCATTCGGCTCCCTGGTCACAGGCCTGCTGCAGGTGCTCAATCCCGCATCCACCAATACCGGCGCGGCCACACTCGCGCCGGATGGGCTCACTGCAAAGAGCATCTTCGCCAATGGAGCGACGCTGTTGGGCGGAGAACTGCAACCTGGCGTACCTGCGCTACTGAAGTACGACGGCACGCAGTGGAACCTGCTCAATCCGCTCGTGAGCCCGAAGGGAATACTCAGCGGTGCACTAGAGGCGACCATCTTCACTGCCAACGGTAGCTTCATTCCGAAGGCGACGGCTAACTACCTGGTCATAGGCATAGGTGGAGGGGGAAGTGGGGGTGGAGGTGGGGGCGGTAATGGCAATGTCGGTGGTAACGGGGCTACAGGAGGTGGTGGCGGCGCAATAGGGTTCTCTGTCATCAGTCTTACCGCTGGTACAGCTTATCCCGTTGTTATTGGAGCAGGCGGCACGCAAGGGAGTGCCGGTTCGTCATCTGGTAGTAATGGAACCCCTGGAGGGAATGGGACAGCAACGAGTTTCAACGGTACTACCATAGCGACTGGGGGCGCAGGAGGAAATCAGGGGCGTGGTTCCGTATCCACCGGATCTGGTCCTTTTTCATCAGGCACAAATGGTGGTGGTTATGGTGGTGGTAGTGGTGGTTTCGCAACGGCTGGCATCGGTCCTGCTGGTCAGGCCGGAGTCGCCAATACAGGTGGGGGCGGAGGTGGCGGTGGCGGAGGTGGTGGCTCTGGCAATCAAGGTGGCGTAGGTGGTCTTGGTGCCTCCGGTATTTTGATTGTGATTCGCGCTTAACAACATTGAATAAATTGGGGAAGCATACATTGGGCATGGATCGCACAGTACCTGAACGTCTTGCTGTCTTAGAAGCCGCGTATCCAGAGTTGAAGGCAAATGTGGCCGAGATTAAAGCTGACGTGAAAATCTTGGTGGCCGCTCACAATCGCCAAACTGGCGCAGCGAGGCTGGCAGCCGTGATCTGGGGCGGGCTACTGTCCCTCGGCGGACTGCTTGGCGGGCTTTTTATGGGCCGGGGCCACGGATGAATTCTGCTTTCCCGCTGGCACTTGCATTCACGTTAAAGGAGGAGGGCGGCTGCGTGGATAACCCGCACGATGCAGGTGGAGCTACAAATCGGGGTATCACACAGGCTTCTTATGACGAGTGGCGGCACGCACAAGAGAAACCGCGCCGCAGCGTTGATCTTATCGAAGACTCCGAAATACGGAGCCTGTACGGGATGATGTACTGGATGCCGGGTCAGTGCGAAGGGATGAGCCCCGCATTGGGGGTGTGCCATTTCGATTGGTGCGTGAATCACGGTGTCGCGGGAGCCATCAAGACTTTGCAGGAAGCGTTGCATGTGGCCGCCGATGGTGAACTCGGGCCCAAGACGCGGGCGGCGTTAGCGTCATGCGATGAGGCTGAGTTGCAGCGTATCTATAACGACTTGCGGCGAGCGTGGTACCGAAAGCGGGCACATGCACGCCCGGACCAAGGGGTGTTCCTTAAAGGATGGCTGGCGCGAGTGGATAGGCTGGATAGATACGTGGAGGAGCTGGCATGAGCATCCTGGGCACGGTAGCGAACCTGATCCTGCCGGGGGTCTTCAAGGAAGTGGACAAGGCGATCCCGGACCAGGACCTGCAAGCCAAGCTCAAGGCCAGCATCCAGACTGCTGTGCTTTCGGCGGATGTCTTGGCGCTGGAATCCCAGGCGGGGGTGGTGAAGGCGGAGGCGCAGGGGGAAAGCTGGCTGCAAAGGAACTGGCGGCCCATCACGATGATGGTGTTCGTCGGGGTGGTGTTCAACAACTATCTATTGGCGCCATATCTGCAGGCGATGTTCTCCTGGTCAGTGAAGCTCGATACGCCGCCGGACCTGTGGGAGCTCATCAAGCTGGGCCTCGGAGGCTATCTCATGGGCCGCTCGGCGGAGAAATGCGTCGCCGCGTGGAAGGCCTGATGGAACTTAAACAGCTCAAGATCGGCCGCATCTGCTACCCCGTGGACTACAAGCACATGCCGGAGCTCTACGGCATGATCCGGCTCGATACCCGGCGCATCCAACTGGCAGATGACCTGCAGGACATGGATGCGGTGTACGGAGTGGTGCACGAGATGCTGCACGGCATCTGGGACAGCCGGAAGATCCCGGAGCGGGCACGGGAGGAGAGGGTGGTGACGGAACTCTCCTGGGGGCTGGCGGCCGCCTTCCGGGACAACCCGGGCCTGCTCACCTATATGGACACGCTGCTCAGGGATGCGCGTTAAGGTCCGGAGGGCTTGAGCGCCGCCATCTGCCGGGCCGCCGTGGTGGCGTCCACCGGAGTGACGCTGGTGTTGCCTTTCTCCTGGCTGCCCAGGAAGTACACGAGGAAGTAGTAGTCCTGACCGGCCCGGAAGCTGGTGGAGTAAGGGATACTGCCCGCGCCGGAACCCAGGGCCTTCAGGCTGCGGGGGCCAGGATCGGCGTAGTAATCCAGGTATGTGCCGCTCTTGAGGGTCCCAATGGGGCGGCCGGCATCATATATAGAGAGAATCGTAGGGCCCAAGGGCAAGGCCCTGCGGTAGAGGTGCACGGCAGCCTTGCCTTCGGGGATGGCGGGCGCACTGGGTGCTGCAGGCCGGGGAGCCGGCGCGGGGGCCGGTGAAGGCGGCGCCGAGACGGGCACCTGGGTGGCGCAGGCGCTCAGGAGCAAGAGCAGCGGCAGGACTAGCTTGCGCACGATGGGGATCCGGGATGGCTTGAGGGAGAGTCTGCCGCTCAAGCTAGGGACAAAACTGGACACGGGTCACAAATTAAAAAACCTGGGCGGCCTCGAGGCCGCCCAGGCCTTTGCATGTTCAACCGGCCTTCACCAGCAAGGCCTTGGCGAGATGGCCATGGAGCCAGCCCATGCCGCGGGCGAGATGCATGAGGATGGCGAGCAATACGATGCCGAACACGGTGAAGATCGGCGTCACGATCCAGGGCAGGTTGAAGACGTCGTAGCCTCCGATGTCGAACCAGATGTCGTGGCTGAAGCCCATCTCGATGGGCATGAAGATGAGGGAAAGAGACAGGCTGCCCAGGAACACGAAGATGACGAAATCCACGATACCGAGTGGCAGCTTGAGGACCATGTAGAACAGGGTGCTCCAGGTGCGCGGGTCGGTGAAGACTTCCTTGACGCGCTCCATGAGCGGGCGCGAGTTGCCGTTGCCGGGGTGCACGGGGCGGCGCGGCATGCGCACGCCGAGCAGCACCTCGACGATGCGGCCTTCCACCAGGGACAGGAGCCGGGTGCTGCTGAGGAACAGCAGGCAGAAGGGCAGGCCGATGATGAGCACCATGAGGCCGATGGAGAGGGCGGTGCCGGTGACGGCCCAGACGAAGTAGAAGATGCCGGTGACGAAGGCCAGCAGCATGAAGAGGAGCGAGGTGTAGGCACGGGGGTCGGCGAACACCGAGAAGAAGCGCCCGATGAGGGATTCGCGCTTCCTGGGCCGCGGGGTGCGAAGGGCGAGCTGCACCTTCGCTTCGGTATTCCGATAGGCTTCCGCCACTTCTTCCGGAGCTCCGTAGGTGGTGGCGATGGCGGCGAGGATCTGCTCCTCGCTCTTGTCAGGGTGGGCATGGAGCTCGCCGCGCAGGTATTCCTCCGCGTCGTAGAGGGCGTCCTGTATCAGGGCAGGGTCCGCGCCGGTGAGTTCGGCGCGGAGCTGGTCCAGATACTCCTGGATGGAGCGTGGCACGGAGTTGCTCATGGCGTTGATCCCCTGAGGATGGCGTCTACGAAATCCCGGGTGGTGACCCAGGCATTCTTCCACTGGGCGAGCACGGTCTGGCCCGCTTCGGTGATGTGGTAATAGCGGCGCGGGGGCCCGGAGACGGAGGGCTCGACCTTGCTGTCGAGGAGGCCCGCGGCGCAAAGGGAGCGGAGCACGGGGTAGAGGGTCCCCTGCTTCATGATGGCCGTGCCGATGCCCTCGTGCTCCATCTGCTTGGCGATCTGGTACCCATAGAGGGGCTCCCGGGCGCCGGCCATGATGGAGAGGAGGACGAGCGAGACGATGCCGGCGTTCAGTTCCTTCTGGAACTTGCGCTGCTGGCCCTGGAGGGCTTCGTCTTCGGTATCGGTGGCCACTGTGTAGTGCTCAATACTATCGATTTGATAATACTGTAGACTACACAATAGTACATTGCAAGACCTATTTCGGGACCCTCCGGGGACTGGCCGGCCATCCATAAATCTTGAGGTCAATGCGCCCCCGCAGGCTGAAATGGACCCCTTCTGCTTCTAAAAGCCGCCTTTGGCGTATTTCTCCATCCCCACCCTTCCTCAGGCTGATCTCTCCCTTGTGGTTCACCACCCGCTGCCAAGGCACCGCGGAGCCGTCATGCAGCGCGGCCATGGCATAGCCCACCACCCGTGGTCCCGGCGCCTTGGCCAGTTTGGCGATGCGGCCATAGGTGCTGACCCGGCCCTTGGGTATCTTGCGGACGGCAGCGTAAATGCGGGTGTAGAGGGAGTCCTTGGACTCAGGGCTTTTCGGCGTCATCCGTGGGGTCGCAGAGGATGTAGTCGCGCTTGTCTTCGGTGACGAGGCGGCAGTCGAAGTGGTCCGGATCCATGGGCCGATAGTGCTCGCGGGGTATATAGGGCGAGGGCACGTTGGGTGGCTGGGTCTGGCCCTGGCGCATGAGCTGCAGGTTCAGCCAGTCCTGGTGCAGGCGATCGTCCTGAAGCTGCATGCGGCAGCTCACATAGCGGTATTCGGGATATCTCCAGCCCTGCTGGTTGCAGGCCTGGTCATCCTTGAGCGCAGTGTTCAGGACACGTGCGTGCTCGCGGGCATCGTAGCTCGCGCAGGCGCCGAGGGAAACCGGCAGGAGGACGATGAGTAAAAGACGTTTCATATGCGATGCCTTGGACTGCCTGTTGAGCTTAAACCCCTTGCGGCGGGCGGGGTAGTACGGTGCACCAGTGCGCCAGGGGCGCGTTCTCTTGACTTAACGCAGCGTCAGGCCCTGCCCATGGGGGTTCCGCTGACGTAGCATATGCAATATAGAGGACGCCGGCCCCGTGGCCGGTGAGGCAACCGCAGGGGAGAATCCGCATGAAATCCGTATCCATGGCCCGTCTCGGGCTCCTGGTGTTTTTGGCAGGGGCGCTCAGTGCCTGTTCCAGCAACCAGCTCAAGGGCGACCTGGGCATCAAGGGTGCGCCTGACTGGGTCAACGAAGGCACCCAGGTGGTGAACGACAAGGACGGCCGCTTGATCCACGGCGTCGGCATGGCACCGAACATGAACGACCTCTCCCTGCAGACCTCCACCGCGGACGACCGCGCCCGCACCGAGGTGGCGCGGGTGCTGAACTCCTTCATGCACGTGGTGTCGCAGGACTACTCGGCTTCCGCCGGCAGCGGCCAGGACCAGCAGAGCGAGCAGTCGGTCTCGCGCCAGATCCAGAACATCACCGAGCAGAACGTGAGCGGCGCACGCATCATCCGTCACTGGCGGAACGAGAAGGACGGCAGCGTCTGGAGCATCGCCGAACTCGACCTCAAGCAGGTCAAGGACATGGTGGCCAACTCCAAGGACATGAACGGCGCGTTCCGCGATTACTTCAACTCGCACGCCGATAACATCTTCGACGGCATGCCCAAGGGAGACCACTGATGAAGACCCTGAAACTGATGGCCGCGGCTTCCCTGGGGCTGCTGCTGGCCGCCTGCCAGACCATGCCGAAGGTCGAGCGCATCGCGCCTGACCAGGTGACGGACGTCAGCGGCTTCTGGAACGACACCGACGCGAACCAGACAGCGCAGCAGATGATCGGCCAGATGCTGGGCGATCCGTGGCTCAACAACTTCGAGAGCGCGAACCAGGGCAACCAGCCCACCGTGATCGTGAGCCAGATCAAGAATCTCAGCGCCGAGCACATCAGCACCTCGACCTTCATCGATGACATCCAGCGGACCCTGATCAATTCCGGCAAGGTGCAGTTCGTGGCGAGCCAGGACCAGCGCGGCGCGGTGCGCAAGGAGCGCAAGGACCAGGACCTGAACGCCACCAGCGACACGCGCAGCGCCATGGGCCAGGAGAGCGGTGCCGACTTCATGATGCAGGGGACCATCAACACCATCATCGATGCAGCCGGCAACTATCAGGTCAAGTACTACCAGGTGGACCTGACCCTCATCAACATGCATAACAACAGGATCGTCTGGGTCGGCCAGCAGAAGATCAAGAAGACGGTGAAGAACGGCAGCGTCCGTCCCTGATCCGGAGCCGGCCGATGTCGGCGGCCATCCGCTGCCGTCCGCGCCTGTGGTTTCTGGCCGCGGCGCTCGCACTTGGCGGCTGCGCGCTGAACTACATGGATGTGATGCGCCAGGTGGACCAGGACCTGGCCTCGCAAAAGCCAGACGCGGCGCTCAAGGCGCTGGACAAACTGGCGGGCGGCGGGGACCAGGCGCTATACCTGCTCAACAAGGCTATGGTGCTGCGCATGACCGGAGATTACGCCGCCAGCGCCCAGGTCTTCGAGCAGGCGAAGCCGCTGATGCAATATCTGGAGGCAACCAGCGTCTCCGAGTCTGCGGCAGCCTTCACGCTCACCGAGAACCTGCGCGCCTATCAGCCCCCGCTATACGAGCGGCTGCTGATGCACGTCTACCAGGGCCTGAACTACCTGCAGCTCCATCAGCCGGATGCAGCGCGGGTGGAGGCGGTGCAGATGGATGACCTCCTTAAACGCCTGTATCCCGCCGCCGCCGCGGCCCCCAACGGGAGCGATGCGTTCCCGCGCTATTTCTCGGGGCTCATCTACGAGAACATGGGCGAGTACAGCGACGCGATGATCGCCTATCGCCAGGCTTACAAGGCCTACAAGGCGCAGGGCACTTCCGACGATGCGATCCCGGACGACCTCAGGCTCAGCCTGTGCCGCTTCGCCGAATATCTCGGACTCGACGAGGAACTCGAGGATTACAAGAAACGCTTCGACCTGAAGCAATGGCCACCGGTGAACAAGCAGGATGAGGAAGGCCAGCTCCTCTTCGTGTTCAGCGATGGCATGGGACCGGTGAAGTACGCGCAGTCGAGCCTACTGCCGGATCCGGTGAACGGGCATTACTACAGCATCACGCTGCCGGTGCTGCGGCGGCGGCCGCCGGGGACCGGCGGCGCCACCATCTCGGCTGGAGGCGCGGAGACGGGCACCGAGAAGGTGGCGAACATCGCTGCGGATGCCTCGCAACAGATGGCAGCGGACCGGCCGAAGCTGCTGGCGGCGGAGTTCGCCCGCAACGTGACCCGTAGCGCGGTGGCCAACCAGGCCGACAAAAACGCGCAGGGGTTGGGCAGCCTGATCAGCCTGGTGGCTTCCGCCGTGGACCAGGCGGATACCCGCATCTGGACCACGCTTCCCGACAACATCCAGCTCGCGCGGCTCAGGCTCGCCCCCGGGACCTACGACCTGACGGTCGAGCTCAGAGGCGGGCACGGCGGCTCGCGCACGCTGAAGGGCGTGACCATCAGCCCAGGCCAGATGACTTTCGCCTCCCTGCAATGGACCTCATTAAACTGACGAGGGTACGAGCATGAACAAGATCCTGTGCATCCTGACCATGGCCGCGACGCTGCTGCTCGCAGCCTGCAGCAGTGCCAAGCCTGGTGACGCGCGTCCCGATTGGGTCACGGGCAACAGCAGCCGGTATCCGGCCGCTTCGTACCTCACGGGCCATGGCGAATCGGACAACATGGCGGTGGCGAAGGACCGTGCCCGCGGCGAACTCGCCAAGGTGTTCTCGGTGAACGTGAGCGAGCAGACCCACGACGCCTCGTCGTACTCGCAGACCAATGCCGGTGGTGCGGCCGTGATGCAGAACACCCTTGATGTGAGCCGCAACATCAACACCCGCACCGACCAGATGCTGAACGGCGTAGAGATCTCGGATACCTGGCAGGATCCCCAGACCCACCTGTACTACGCGCTGGCGACGCTGTCGCGCGCCAAGGCGGCCACGGCGTTGCGTCAGCAGATCAGCGACCTTGATGCGGGCACTGCCACCTACCTGAGCCAGGCGCAGGGCAGCAGCGACCTGTTCGACAAGATCTCGGCCGCGGGGCAGGCGGTGACGGCACAGCAGACCCGCGCGGGGCTGCAGAAGTCGTTGCAGGTGGTGGATGTGAGCGGCCTCGGCATGCCCTCATCCTGGTCGCTCGGTAAGCTGCAGGCCGACCGCGCCGCGCTGCTCAAGCAGCTCGCGATCGCGCCGGCGGCGGATGGACGCGACGCCGGCGCGGTGAAGAAGCTTCTGGCGGGCGCGCTGGCGGATGCCGGATTCACCGTCACCGATGGTGCGCCGTACACCATGACCGCAAACCTGGACTATGCGAACCTCAAACCGCAGAACGGCTGGTACTGGATCACCGGCACGCTGCAGGTGACGCTGGATGGCGCGAACCGCGCTCACGGAGTACGGCGTTGGGAACTCAAGGTGTCGGGGCAGGACCCACAGCTCGCGCAGCAGCGGCTGCTGGAGCAGGTCTCGCAGGATCTGCAGAGTGACATCCAGGGCACCGTGTTGGACTTCGCCGGCGGTGCGCGCACGCACTGACGCGGCGCGTCTGGCGAGTTTTTATCCAACGCCCGCAGGCCCCGGCGGGCGTCTTTTTTGCGGCCGCTTCCGCGACCTGCGCGTGTATACTCCTTGTGGGTTTTAAAACCCATAAATCAGGCCTGCGTGCTCGAGGTGTCTCTCCTTGAGGGGGGCGCCGGAAGGGACCCTGCGTTGCGAAAACAGAGCGATACCGGCCGACCGGCCATGGATGCATTCAGGCTGGTCTTCGTGTGCGATGCCGCGGGCAGCACGGGGTTCTGGCAACATCCTTTCACCGGTACCCGCACACGGAGCGGAGGAGATCTCACTCAGCGGTTCAACCCGGCTGATCGCGGCCGGGTGCGCGAGGCGATCATCGAGGCTTTCAAACAGGGCCAAGCGAACCTGGTGGCGACGCTCAAGGCCGGTCCGGATGCGGGCAAGCTCGTGGAGCTGCAGCTCGAGCGCATCGGCCTGGATGGACGGCAGCTGTTGCTGGGGTTCATCCGCACCCATACCCTCGGCGGGCATCCGCGCACGGCCACGGCCCTGCGCGAGAGCGAACTGCGCCTGCGGCTGATCTCCAGTGTCACCACGGACGTGATGTGGGATCTCAACCTTGCGACCGGGGAGTCCTGGCACAGCGAGGGTGCCGCCAGGATGTTCGGCTATCCCCAGGACACCACCCTCGGCGTAGCCAATTGGTGGCTGGAGACGGTGCACCCGGAAGATAGGGAACGGATCCAGGCCAGCCTACAAGCCTATCTCGAGCAAGGGGACGGCTTCTGGGAGGAGCGCTACCGCATGCGCCGTCCCGATGGCGGCTATTCCCATGTGCAGGACCGCGGACGCGCCGTACGTAACATGGAAGGCAAACCGATGCGGGTGGTCGGCGCGATGCTGGACATCACCAGGCGTGTCCAGGCGGAAGAGCGATTGCAGCTCGCGCACGAGGCCCTGGAGAACATCGCCGAAGGCCTGCTGATCCTGGACCAGGACATGCACGTGGTTTCGGCAAACCTGGCCTACTGCAGCCTCACCGGCAGCGGCCGCGAGGCGCTGACGGGACAGGTGCCGTTCTGCCTCCGGCCGGAGACGCTGGATGCAGTGCTATACAAGGAGATATTGGCGACCGTTGACCGTGAAGGCCATTGGCGCGGCGAGCTCACGGACCGGCGCAGCGACGGCAGCACTTTCCCGGAGCTCGTGAGCCTGAGCAAGCTGCGCGGCAGGCAAGGCCATCCCGGGCACTATGTGGCGGTGGTGACGGACGCGACTCAGGCGCACAAATACGAGGACCGCATGGCGTTCCTCTCCAGCCACGACGCCCTGAGTGGCCTGCCCAACCGCTTCATGCTGATGCGCCGCTTGGCCCAATCGGTGGAGCATCCGGGCCGCGACGGCCGGCTCATGGCGCTGCTCTACCTCGACATAGACAACTTCAGCCTGGTCAACCGCTCCTTCGGCACCGCCGTGGGGGATGACGCGCTGCGCAAGCTGGCGAGGCGCCTGGAGGAGACGGTGGCGGGCTGGGGCGAGGCATTCCATCTGGGCAGCGACGGCTTCGGCGTACTACTCACACAGATCGCTTCAGAGGCAGAGGCGCGTGACATGGCGCGCAACATCCTCGCCAGCCTCGAGGCGCCGTTGGACATCCAGGGGCACAGTCTGACGCTGTCCGCGAGCATCGGCATCGCCCTCTCACCGCCGGACCAGGACGCACAGACACTGTTCCGGCATGCAGGACATGCGATGCATGCTGCGATGCGCCGCGGCGCCGGCAGCATCGAGAGCTTCTCCGGCGTGGAGACCGATGCGGCGGAGTCGTTGAGGCTCACTACCGGCCTCAGGCATGCGGTGGAGCATGGCGAGCTGTTCCTGCACTACCAGCCTTATTTCGACCTCTACACCGGGCGCATCAGCGGAGCCGAAGCGCTGCTGCGCTGGCACCATCCCGAGCTCGGATTGATACCGCCGTCGCGGTTCATCCCGGTGGCGGAGGAGACCGGCCACATCGTGCGTCTTGGCGAGTGGGTGCTGAGGAGCGCCTGCCTGCAGATGCGGGCGTGGCAGGAGGCGGGACTGCAGGACATGCACATGGCGGTGAACATCTCCGCGCGCCAGCTACGCCAGCCGGACTTCCTCGACCGGCTCGTTGCGATCCTGGACGAGACAGGGCTGCTACCCGGCGGGCTGGTACTGGAACTCACCGAGAGCAGCATGATGGAGAACCCGGAGCGGACACGCGAGGTGCTGGCTGCCCTACATGATCTCGGGGTCGGCATCGCCATCGACGACTTCGGCACCGGCTATTCCTCGCTGAATTACCTGCGCCAATACCAAGTGGACTACCTGAAGGTGGACCGGGCCTTCGTTAGCAACCTGCCCCATGACGAGCACCAGCAGGCGATCGTTCGAGCGATCGTGGCCATGGCCAAGAGCTTGGGTATCCAGGTGATCGCCGAAGGCGTGGAGACCGCTGCCCAGTGGGAGTTACTCAAGACCCTGGAATGCGAGCAAGGACAAGGTTACTTGTTCGCCCATCCCCAGGCCGCGAACCACATCGAGGCGCTGCTACACAGCGGCCTCGCGATGTTCAACGAAGCCCCTTAAGCAGACGGCCCGCTCGCGCGGGCCGTCCACGTCCAATGCCGTCGTCGAGTTCAGTCCAGGGATACTAGGATATCGTTCGAATCCAATGTGTCCGTCGTGATACCGAACCCGCCGCGGGCGAAGAAGCCGCGCACCTTCGCTCCGCCGGAGAGGGCATCCTGCAGAGCGGCCACGAAGTCGCTGTAGCGCACATAGCCATGCACTTCCCCGCTCTGGAGCAGCGAGTAGCTGCCCAGGTCCGCGCCCTTGACGGTGGGTGCGGTCGCCAGGCTCTTGAGGTCCAGCGTCGCGCCGCCCCGGCGCAGGCTGTGGTGCGATGAGCCATCCAGGTCCAGCACGATGCCGCTGTGGACGTCGATGTCCGTGAAGGCATCGGCGGTGCCGGTGCCCGGCCAGGTGACGATCACGGTCGAGCCACCGACATCGTAGTCCACCAGCGTCTGTGCCTTGAAGTCCGGCTGAGCGGAGCCGAAGGGCGTCACGAAACCGGTGACGCGCACGGGGTCGCTGGTGTTGACACCGGTGCTCAGGCAGCTGCAGGGTAGCCGTACCTCGTAGTTCGCACTGTCGCTGTTGGTGCCGGTGAAGTCGAAGGCGCTCACGTCACGCCCTCCCAAGGCCTGCACATCCAGGTTGATGCTGGCCTGGGTGCTGCTACCTCCACTGTTGATGGTCAGCACCGTACCGTCCAGAGGCGTCTCTTCGAGGAGGGCGAAGTTGCCGGAAGCGTCCAGGCGGGTGGCGGCGGTCAAATCGCCGAACACCAGCAGTTTCTGTCCCACGGAGATGTCGTCGCTGTGGAAGGCGGTCTTCGGTCGCTCAGCCTCACGCACCACGGTCGCCGTATCGACGATCACGGTCACGGTGTCGTGGAAACTAGCACTACCGCCGGTACGGTAGATGTTGGCGCCACGCAAGGTGAGGGTGTTGCCGCTACGCTTGGTCACAAGACCCTCGACGGCGTCTGAGGTGCCACCTGGGGTGGAGGAGCCGGCGAACACCAGGTCAGCGACAAAGCGGTGACTGCTGAAGTCGAACTGGCCCCGGGCCAGCACAGCCGTGCCGCTACCGGCAGACTTCAGGGCAGATAGGCCGGTGCTGCCCAGGGACATCTTGCCGTCCACCACGTAGACGGTGGATGCCGCGCCGTGCGCAGCCAGCTTGCCGTAGTCCTGGCTGGTGGCACGGAACGGATGCAGCTCGAGCGTGAAGTCGCTGCCGCCGGTGTCCACGCTGTCCAGCGACCCCTGGATCCGTTGCAGCTTGCCGTCGCTAGGGTCCACCGTCGCGACCAGGAAGGGATGCACGGTGACAGTCTTGCTGGTGTTGTTGATGCTGTTGGAGGCATCGAGATCAAAGTCCACGCCGAGGACGTGGGGCACGCCCGCCACAGGATCGAATGGATGGTCCGAATCCAGGGTGAAGGTGACATCCTGCGTCGTGAGGGCCTTGCCGCTGCCATCTACCGGCATCAACTGCACGGCCGCCCCAGAAACGCTCTGTTCCTGGATATCCGCGTGAGTGAAGTCGAGCGTGATCTTGCCGCCCTGATAGTCGCCGGTCGAGATGCCGCCCAGCGCGAGGTACTCGCTGAGGTCATTGTACTGAGCGAAATCCACGGTGATGGGATGAGGCAGGACGTTGACTTCGGTGCCGTCACGCTTGGTTATGGTGAAACGGGTGACGCTGACGGTATAGGTGAGGAAGTCGCCGGCTTCATCCGTCATGGATACATAGATACAGCCGTCGTCATCCGTCGACTTTGGTTGGGTGCAGTCCACGTTGGAGTCCGTGATCCCGCCACCGCCGCCGCCATTTCCGCCGCCGCCACCGTTAGAGGCGAGGTTTGAGCCGGAGCCGCCGCAGGCGGCGAGCGCGAGCAGCGTGGAGAGCGCCGTGAACTGCAGCGCGCGTGAAGTCATGCTTTGGAGAAACATGGAAGAGTCCCTTCTTTTAGTAATCTGGCAAGCGCATCCTGCCCTGCCGGTCATGAGGGGTTTGTGATGATTTGCTCAAATCCATGCGCGATTTGGCGCATTCCTAGGGTATTCACCCGGGGAAAGCCGCCGCTGGTATAGTGAATTTAAGTTAACTAATATCCTTCTACGGGGAGCGTTCGTCTCAAGGCCAGGGTTCGGCGCGTCAAGAAGGGTGGGTTCCAAACGAACCTGATTTTCCGCAAGACGTGGAGAGGCTCCGGGCGTGCCCATTACCACTGCGGTCTGTCCCGAGATACATAACGAAGAAGTCGCGCGGCAGGTCCGGGCCGAACAGACCAACTTGCTGTATCGCTTCGGCTGGGCGGCGGATTGGCCGAGCCTTGCTGCTGCCGCGATCTTCTTCTGGGTGTATTGGGGTGAGGAGGGCGGCAACTACTCCGCATGGTGCGCGGTGGTGCTCGCCTTGAGCGCACTGCTGCGAGCCTGTCTTGGCATCCTGTTCCGGCGGCGCACCATCCCGGTGGAGGAGGCGCAGCCTTGGCAGCGCGGCTACCTCATCCTCACGCTGCTGGTCGCGGCAAGCTGGGGTGCCCTCGGCGCGGGGCTGGTGCTGCCTGGCTATTGGAGCACTGCTGCACCGGGGATGCTGCTCATGGCCTGCGTGGCGGCACTCGCGGTCCCCTTGCTCAGTGCCAGCGTGCTGCATTATTTCCCGTTCTTGGCGTTGGTGCTGGTGCCTGCGGCCTCACGGCTGATCATAGGCGGCGACCGTGCCTCGCTGTTGATCCTGGTGCTGACCGCCGCTGCCGCCGCCCTGATGTGCGCCGTGGCGAGCATCGCCAACGAACGGCTCATGGAAGGGCTTAACCTGCGCTTCTCCTACGCCACCATCGTGGAAGAGCTCACCGGCCAGGTGTCGGAGCGCACCCGCATCGAGACCAAGTTGCGTGAGGGAGAGGAGCGGATGCGGCGCCAGAGCCAATCGCTGCTGGACTTGGCGCGCGAATCCACCATCTCGGGCGGCGACCTCAAGGGTGCCCTCACCGTGATCAGCGAGAAGGCAGCGCAGGCCATGAACTGCCGGCGCATCGGCATCTGGTTCCTGGACGACAGCGGTTCCACGTTGCGCTGCGTGCATGTCTACAGTGGCGGCGAGCACGGCAATGGAGGCGGGGAACTCATCGACAAACGCCGCAGTCCGTCCTTGTTCCACTCGATCCAGGAGACACGCACTTATGCGGTAAGCGACGTGGCCGGCGATGCCCGCATCAGCGAGCTGCGCCAGGAGTATCTCAAGCCTAACGGCATCACCGCGCTCCTGGTGGCACCGTTCCGGCAGGGCCATAAGGTGCGCGGCATCATCACCCACGAGTATCAGGGCGGCACGCGGGAATGGACCCGAGACGAGGCGAGTTTCGCGAGCTCACTGGCGGATTTCGTGGCCTTGGGGCTCACCTCCAACGACCGGCGCGCGGCCGAGGACAAGCTGCGCGAGATGGCCAACTACGACCGGCTCACGGGCCTGCCGAACCGCTCGTTGTTCCTGGACCGCCTGGCACAGGGGCTGGCGAAGGCACGCCGTGCCCGCCAGCGCACCGCGCTGCTGTTCATAGACGTGGATCGTTTCAAGAGCATCAATGATTCCCTGGGTCATCACGCCGGCGACCTGGTGCTGCGTTCCATCGGCAAGCGCATCCTGGCCTGCGTGCGTGCCTCGGATACCGTGGCCCGCCTCGGCGGCGACGAGTTCACGGTTATCCTGGAGAACTGCCAGGATGCCGAGTACATCACCATGGTCTGCGAGCGCATCCTGTCGGCGGTCGTGGAGCCCATCTCCCTGGGCCAGACCGACGTGAACCTTACCTGCAGCATCGGTATCAGTCTGTTCCCCGGCGACGGAGAGGACGGGGACATGCTGCTGCAGAACGCCGACAGCGCCATGTATAAAGCCAAGGAACGCGGCCGCAACAATTACCAGTTCTTCACCCAGGACATGCATGCACGGGCGATGCTGCACCTCTCCCGCGAGAACGCCCTGCGCAAGGCCCTGCAGCGCACCGAGATGGTGCTGCACTACCAGCCGCAGTTCGACGTGGAGAAGGGCGGCATCGTGGGCCTGGAGGCACTGGTGCGCTGGCATGATCCCGAGCTCGGTCTCATCTGGCCGGGGGAGTTCATACCCCTCGCGGAGGAGACCGGGCTGATCGTGCCGCTAGGGCAGTGGGTCCTGGAGCAGGCCTGCAAGCGGGCACGGCAGTGGCACGACGCCGCCAACGGCCGGCCGTTCCACATCGCGGTGAACCTGTCGGTTCGCCAGTTCGGCATGAAGAACCTGGTGGAGGTGGTGCGAGGCGCGTTGCAGGATTCGGGGTTGCCACCGGCGGCATTGCAGCTTGAGATCACCGAGAGCCTTATCATGCGGGACGTGGAGAACAACATCGGGGTGCTTGAGCAGCTCAAGGTACTGGGGGTGCGCATCGCCCTGGACGACTTCGGCACCGGCCATTCCTCGTTGCTTTACCTCAAGCGCCTGCCGGTGGATGTGCTCAAGATTGACCGGGAATTCGTGGATGTCATCCATAAGAGCCAATATGACGCCGCCATCGCCCGGACCGTCATCGCCCTGGGGGATAGCCTGAAGCTTTCGGTGATCGCCGAAGGGGTGGAGAGCGTGGCCCAGATGCAGAGTCTTCAAGCCCAGGGCTGCCATCTGATGCAGGGTTATCTCTTCAGTCCCCCTCTGGAAGAGGAGGACTGCGACCGACTGTTGCGTGGAATAGTGGATCTCGCCGTCTAGTTTGCACACTAAGTGAACGTTTTAGCTGGATTTATCATTTCAATATGACATAATCTTTTTCAGATTATGTGTTCAAGCCTCCTGGGAGGGAGCTTGGGCATCCGGCAAACTAGCGCTTCAGGGGTTGGAGCGTGGCGGCAGAGCAACCAGTCCGTAAATTCATGTCCTTCGACCAGCATGTGCAGCTGGCTCGGGTCAATGCGCTTCGTAAATTCGGTCGCTGGACCGACGTGGCGGTGATCTGCGCCGCCCTGCTGGCAGCGGTGGCATTTTGGCCTGAGATCAACCATGCGGTGATGCTCTCTTGGCTTGCCTGCATGGTGCTGGTGAGCGGCATCCGCATCTGGCTGAGCTGGCGCGCCGACGGCGACATCGATTCCATCACCACCGCGACGCACTGGCAGAAGCTATTCCTTGTACTCACCACGCTGCTCGGCATCGCCTGGGGCGGCGCAGGCTGGATGATGTTCACCCCGGGCTCGATGCAGCACCAGGTCACGCTGCTGGTGCTGCTGGTGGCCATGGGCGCACTGCCGGCCATGATGTTCGCCGGCAATGTGATCTTCTACATCGCCTACCTCACCATGCTGTTCCTGCCTATCGACATACGGTTGGCGATGGAGCCGGGCCCGGTGGGCCTGCTGGTGGCGTGCGTGAGCGCGGTGGTCATGGTCACCCTGTGCCTGATCGCCCGCGCCCAGCAGGGCGAGATCGCTGAACGGTTGCGGCTTAAGCTCTCCTACGAGGGCATGACCGAGGAACTGGACAACGAAGTCAACCAGCGCACCCGGCTCGAGACCCGGCTCAAGCGCGAGGAAGAGAAGACCCGCCACAAGGATTCCCAGCTCTACGAGCTCACCCGGGACCCCAGCATCTCCACCGGCGACCTGCGAGCAGCCTTCGAGGTGATCAGCTCACGCTCCACCCAGGCCACCCAGTGCGAGCGCATCAGCATCTGGCTGATGAACTCCATCGGCACCGCCATGCGCTGTGTGCACATCTACGAGCGCGGCGAGCACTCCACCCAGTCCCGCGCCAACATCGAGAAGGATGAGTGCCCGCAGCTGTTCGAGGACCTGCAGCAGAGCCGCGCAGTACCGGTGCCGGACATCGAGCGCGACACGGGTCTTGGCAAGGTCTGGCACCACTACTTCAAGCCAAACAACACCAGTGCAGTGCTGTTCGTGCCGTTCCGCCACGGATACAAGGTTCGCGGCGTGGTGTTCCACGAGTGGACCGGGGGTGTGCGTCCCTGGACCGCCGAGGAGATGAACTACGCGAGCGCGCTCGCCGATTTCATGGCGCTGGCTCTCTCCGCCGCCGACCGCAAGCAGGCAGAGGAGGAGATGCGGCGGCTCGCGAACTATGACCATCTCACCGGGCTGCCGAACCGAACCCTGTTCCTGGACCGCATGGAACAGTCGCTGGCGCGGGCGCGCCGCTCGCGCAAGCCCATGGCGCTGTTGTTCATCGACGTGGACCGCTTCAAGAGCGTGAACGACTCGCTCGGTCACAACGTGGGCGACCAGATGCTCTACCAGATCGGCCAGCGCCTGCTGGAGTGTGTGCGTACTTCAGATACGGTGGCCCGCCTCGGCGGGGATGAGTTCACGGTGATCATCGAGGACTGCAACGAACCACAGTCGGTCACGCTGACCTGCGAGCGCATCCTATCGTCGCTGTCGGAGTCCATGCTGCTCGAGGGTACCGAGGTGAATCTCGGCGCCAGCATCGGCGTGAGCATGTATCCGGGTGACGGCACAACGGTGCAAGCACTATTACAGAACGCCGACAGCGCCATGTACAAGGCCAAGGAGCGCGGCCGCAACAACTACCAGTTCTTCACCCAGGACATGCACGCCAAGGCGATGCAGCGCCTTTCCAGCGAGAACGCACTGCGCCGCGCCCTCAAGCATAACGAGATGGTGCTGCACTACCAGCCGCAGTTCGACATCCGGGAAGGCGGCGTGGTGGGCGTGGAAGCGCTGGTGCGCTGGCAGGATCCGGAGATCGGCCTGGTGCCGCCGGGCGAGTTCATCCAGCTCGCGGAAGAGACCGGCTTGATCGTCCCGCTGGGCCAGTGGGTCCTGGAGGAGGCTTGCCGCCAAGTTGGTCTCTGGTACAAGTCCTCGAGGGCCAAGCGCCTGCACGTGGCGGTGAACCTCTCGGTGCGCCAGTTCACCATGCAGAACCTAAAACGGGTGGTGGAGGACGCGCTCATGGCCTCGGGCCTGCCGCCCTCGGCACTGCAGTTCGAGATCACCGAGAGCCTGATCATGCAGGACGTGAAGGCCAGCATCCGCATCCTGGAGGACCTGAAGTCCCTGGGCGTGCGCATCGCGCTCGACGATTTCGGCACCGGCCATTCCTCGCTGATGTACATCAAGCACCTGCCGGTGGACATCATCAAGATCGACCGTGCTTTCGTGCAGGGCATCGCCACCAACGAATACGACGCCGCCATCGCGCGGGTGATCCTGACCCTGGCGGACCGGCTCAAGTTCCGTGTCATCGCCGAGGGCGTGGAGACGGTGGAGCAGATGAAGCAGCTGGCAGCGGAGGGCTGCCACTTGATGCAGGGTTTCCTGTTCAGCCCGCCGCTGCCCGCCGACCAGTGCGACCGCCTGCTGCGCGGCGCGCCCGATCTAGAGATCTAAGCGATAAAAAAGCCCGCCCCCTTTGCAGGAGCGGGCTACCCACCATTCCAGGTCATTCGCCCCGCATCGTCCCGAACTCGTCCACGTCGATGGCATCGCGGGCCACCGCGTGAGCGTCCCGCAACAGCCGGGCTTCGTCCGTGCTCAGCACGTTTTTGGCTGCGGCTTCGTCCACCAATTTGAGGTAGTTGGCCGGTGCCAGGCGCTTCTTGAGGCCCGCCTGCAGCTTCTCTTCCACCGGTTCCGCGGCCAGGGTCTGCTTGAGCGCATGCTCCATCCTGCCCACCGGATCCTTGGGATCGGTGGAGGTGAAGGCGTAGCGCGTCAGCCTGTCGCGGGCGTCCGAGGGTTGCAGCAGCAGGCTCGCTGCCTTGTGGCCCAGCCTGTCGCTGGCCGGGGCATAAGGCCTTCCCAGCGGCAACACGATCAACCGCATCAACCAGGCGGCCGGCCGTGAGGGGAAGTTGCGCAGGATGCCCTCGAGCGCCTGTTGCATGGCGTAGAGGGAATCCTGGCAGGCCCATTCCACCAGCGGCAGGTCCGTCTCAGGCCGGCCCTGGTCCTCGTACTGCTTCAGCACCGCCGAGGTGAGGTACAGGTGGCTCAGCATGTCGCCGTAGCGGGCCGAGAGCTTCTCCTTGCGCTTCATCTCGCCGCCCAGCATCAGCAGGCCCACATCCGCCGTGAAGGTGAACGCGGCACTCATGCGCGAGAGCTGGCGGAAGTAGCGGCGGGTGCGGCCGGTACCCGGGGCGGCGGCGAACAGCGCACCGGTGAGGCCCAGGAACAGGGACCGCGCGGCATTGCTGATGGTGAAGCCGATATGCGCGAATAGAGCCTTGTCGAAGTCCACCGCAGCCTTGGCCTGGTCGGCGCTTGAGGCCGCTTCCATCTCCTTGAGCAGATAAGGATGGGCGCGGATCGCGCCCTGGCCGAAGATGATCATGCTGCGCGTGAGGATGTTCGCGCCCTCGACGGTGATGCTCACCGGCACCGCCTGGTAGCCGCGGGCTAGGTAGTTGCGCGGACCCATCATCACGCCGCGCCCACCATGCACGTCCATGGCGTCCGCCAGTACCTGGCGCATGCCCTCGGTACAGTGGTACTTGAGGATGGCCGACAGTACCGAGGGCTTCTCGCCCCGGTCCAAGGCGCCGGCAGTGAGCTTGCGCGCCGCCTCCATGCGGTAGGTGATGCCGGCGATGCGCGCCAGCGCCTCTTCCACGCCCTCGAACTTGCCGATGGGCACGCGGAACTGCTTGCGCACCCGCGCATAGGCACCCGCCACACGGCTGGCGTGCTTGCCCGCGCCGGTGCCGAGGGCCGGCAGCGAGATCGCGCGGCCCACCGACAGGCAGTTCATCAGCATCATCCAACCCTTGCCGATGTACTGGGTGCCGCCGATCAGGCAGTCGAAGGGGATGAACACGTCCTTGCCGCGGGTCGGGCCGTTCATGAAGGCTGCGTTCAGCGGATTGTGGCGTGTGCCGATCTCGATGCCGGGCAGGTTGGTGGGGATCAGCGCAAGGGTGATGCCGAGATCCACCTTGTCGCCCAGGAGGTGGTCCGGATCGTAGGCCTTGAAGGCCACGCCCAGCAGTGTCGAGATGGGCGCGAGGGTGATGTAGCGCTTGTCCCAACTCACGCGGAAGCCCAGCGTCTCCTTGCCCTGGTATGTGCCCTTGCAGACGACACCGGTGTCCGGTAGCGCACCGGCATCGGAGCCCACGTAGGGGCCGGTGAGGGCAAAGCAGGGTATCTCCTCTGCACGCGCGAGGCGCGGCAGGTAGTGCTGCTTCTGCTCCTCGGTGCCGTAGTGCAGGAGCAGCTCGCCGGGACCGAGCGAGTTCGGCACCATCACGGTGACGGCGGCGCTGGTGCTGCGGGTGCCGATCTTCATCACCACCGTGGAGTGCGCCAGGGCCGAGAAGCCCAGGCCACCATACTGCTTGGGGATGATCATGCCGAAGAAGCGGTGCTTGCGGATCTGCTCCCAGGCCTGGGGCGGCAGGTCCTGCAGGTCGTGGGTGATATGCCAGTCGTCCAGCGACTTGCAGAACTCCTCCACGGGACCATCCAGGAAAGCCTGCTCCTCGTCACTGAGCGTTGCGGGCGGGGTGGCTAGCAGCTTGTTCCAGTCCGGCCGGCCGGTGAAGAGGTCCGCATCCCACCAGGTGTTGCCGGCATCGATGGCGATGCGCTCGGTCTCGGAGATGGGTGGCAGCACCTTGCGGAACCAGCCCAAGAGGTGGTCGCTGATGAGCAGCCGCCGCAGCGGCTGCACGTTGAGCACCACGGCCGCGATGAGGAACACGATCCAGGCGGCTGTGGGGGCCTGGTGGCAGAGCCAGCCGTCCGCCACCAGCGCCAGCGCGATGGCTGCGGTCCAGGCCCACAGCGGGGCGGCGAAATAGGCCAGCGCCCACAGCGTGGCGATGACTATGAGCGCGAAGAGGAGTCCCGACATGCTTGTCCCTCAGTGGCGGCGCGGACGCGTTGCGGCCGGCTGGTACGTGATCAACCCTTTCCGAATTCGAAGCGCAGCGACAGGTCCACACCCTGCACGTGTTTGGTGAGCGCGCCCACCGATATGTAGTCCACCCCGGTCTCGGCCACCCGGCGGATCCCCTCCTGGCCTATGCCGCCGGAAGCCTCCAGCTTCGCGCGGCCAGCAGTAAGCTTCACCGCCTCGCGCATGCCCTCGGCATCGAAATTATCCAGCAGCAGGATGTCTGCGCCAGCCGCCAGCGCCTCCCGCACCTGCTCCAGCGTCTCTACCTCCACTTCCACCGGCACCTGAGCGCCGCCCGCGCGTGCCGCCGCGACCGCGGGGCCGATACCCCCAGAGGCCATGATGTGGTTCTCCTTGATAAGGATACCGTCATACAGGCCCATGCGGTGGTTGTTGGCGCCGCCGCAGCGCACCGCATATTTCTGGGCGGTGCGCAGCCCCGGCAGGGTCTTGCGCGTGTCCAGGATGGTGGCGCGGGTACCCTTCACGGCCTCCGCGTAATGCCGCGCCGCGGTAGCGGTGCCGGAGAGGGTCTGCAGGAAGTTGAGCGCGGTGCGTTCGCCAGTGAGGAGGCCCCGGGCCGGGCCCTGCAGCCGGCACAGCACCTGGTCGGGCCGCAGCGTGTCACCTTCCCGCGCCTGCCACTGCACCTGGATCGTGTCATCCACCTGGCGGAACACCTCGTCGAACCAGGCGGTACCGCACAGCACCGCCACGTCCCGCGAGATGACCTGGCCCCGCGCCTGGGCGCTCGCAGGCACCAGCGCTGCGGTGAGGTCGCCCTCGCCGATGTCCTCGGCGAGCGCGCGGCTCACCGTGGCGGGGATGTCGTGGGGAAGGGAGACGGACATGGGTCGCCGGACGGTTGGAAGACGATGCCTATTATAAGGCGGCTGGACCGCCCAAAAGAAAAGCCCGGCCTCATGGCCGGGCTTTTCGATGTGCACTGTCCGCTCAGCCGTGCAGGAAGGGCACGCCGTGGAACGCGGAAGCCATGCACAGCAGCATGGGGATGGAGAGCATGGTGTTGGTGCGGGAGGCCATGGCCGCGACCTTGCGGGCCTTGGCCTTCTCCTCGTCGCTGGCGGCGACAATGCCGAGGACCTTCTTCTGGTTCGGCCAGATCAGCACCCACACGTTGAACAGCATGATGGTGCCGAGCCAGGCGCCGATGCCGATGGTGAGTTGGTAGGTGTTCACCGCCTCGCCCATCATGCCGAAGGCGAAGGCGCCCAGGTTGCCGGTCCAGGCCAGGTAGATGAAGCCCAGCACCCAGGTGACCGCCGCCGACATGCGGAACCACAGCAGGGCGCGCGGCACCACGTACTTGGATATGCCGGCCCCACCCGGGCCGCCCTTGTCCGCGGCCGCATCGGCCATGGCCGGGGTCTGCACGAAGTTGAAGTAGTAGAGCAGGCCGATCCAGGTGATGCCGGCCAGGATATGGAACCAGCGGACCAGGACCAGCCAGTTCAGGCTGCCCACGCCCATGCTGGCTATCAGCGCCACCACGATGGCGAGCACGAAGCCCAGGGTGAGAGTGCCTTTGATGCTGTTCAGGGGGTTCATCGCATACTCCTCTGTTTGAATTCTCGCGGGGCCCTTAGGGGACGCGGCGGGACACGTTACGTCCAATCGCATTATGCCCTCTAGTATAATCCTTCCCACAAGCCACGCCATCGCATCCCCAATGTACAGCCCGGCACTCTCCACGGTCCCTTCCCCCTGCATCGGGGTCTGCACGCTGGACGATGCCGATTATTGTCATGGGTGCAAGCGTCACATAAACGAGATCGCGGGGTGGATGCGGTTATCCGAGCAAGAGCGGCGTCGTATACTCGATGAACTCCCGCTGCGGCATGCCAAGGTGGCGTCCGCGCGGCAATGAAATCGAGGAGATAGAAGAATGAACATGAAGAGAAGCGCTTTGATCGTCGCCCTGCTGTCGACAGTATCGGTAACGGCCGTCGTCACTGGCTGTGCCAGCGACAAGCCCATGCCCGCCCAGAGGGCTGGGACTTTCGTGGATGACTCCTACCTCACCACGGCCGTGAAGACCAAGCTCCTGGGTGACACGGGCCTGAAGTCCTTCGACATCCATGTCGAGACCACCCATCAGGTGGTCGCGCTGAGCGGCACCCTGCCGACCCAGGCGCTGAAGGACCAGGCCGAGACCGTGGCCAAGAGCGTGGACGGTGTGAAGGACGTGGTCAACAACATCGAAGTGAAATCCGACTGACGCAACAGGGCGATTCCCGGAGGGAGACGATGGACGAGGTGGTGGAACGCATCAAGCGCGAGATCGAGAGCCGGCCGGTGGTGCTCTTCATGAAAGGCACCCCGGACTTCCCACAGTGCGGCTTCTCGGCGCGCACTTCCCAGGTGCTGAAGGCGCTGGGCGTGGAGTTCGGGCACGTCAACGTGCTGGCCGAGCCGGAGGTGCGCGCCAACTTGCCGCGCTACTCCAACTGGCCTACCTTCCCGCAGCTGTTCGTGAAGGGCGAACTCATCGGTGGTTGCGACATCACCGTCGAGATGTTCGAATCCGGCGAGCTGAAAAAGCTGCTGGAGGAAAAAGGCATAAAGCACGCCTGAAGCCGCCAAGACGGCAACAAGGAAACGGGGCCTCGCGGCTCCGTTTTCTTTTCAGCGTCTAAGCGAGGCCAGATAGATGTCCTGGAAGCGGTTGACGATCTCGCAAAAGAGGTCGGCGGTCTTCTCCGCATCGTAGGAGGCGGAATGGGCCGCGGCGCTGTCCCAGGCCAGTCCCATGGCCTCCGCCGCCCGCGCCAGCACCGTCTGTCCCACCGCCACGCCGCCGAGGGTGGCGGTGTCGAAGCTCGAGAAGGGGTGGAAAGGGTTGCGCTTGACGCCGCTGCGTGTCACGGCGGCGTTGAGGAAGTTCAGGTCGAAGAACGAGTTGTGTCCCACCAGCACCGCCCGGGTGCAGCCGTACTTGTCCAGGTCGTTGCGCACCTCACGGAACAGGCGCCGCAGGGCTTCGCGTTCCGGCAGTGCCGGGCGCAGAGGGTGGTAAGGGTCGATGCCGGTGATGGCGAGCGCCGCCGGCTCCATGTTCGCGCCCTCGAAGGGCTGCACGTGGAAGCTGTGGGTGGAACCCCGCCGGATCAGGCCGGAGTCGTCCATCTCCAGCAGCACACCCGCGATCTCCAGCAGCGCATCGGTCTGGGCATTGAAGCCGCCGGTCTCCACGTCCACCACCACCGGCAGGAAGCCGCGGAAGCGCTGGGAGAATGGGTGCGGGTGGGTGGAGTGGTCCATGGGGGAGCAGGATAAAGGAAGCGTATCGGGGAAGATACGCTCAGCCCAGGGTCCAGTTCACTTCCTCGCCCGCGCGGAACGGCACCAGCCAGTGCTCGCCGAAGGAATAGCTCTCGGGCGGCGTCCAGGGCTTCTTCACGAGGGTGATGCGGTCGCGGTTGCGGGGCAGGCCGTAGAAGTCCGCGCCGTGGAAGCTGGCGAAGCCCTCCAGCCGGTCCAGCCTGCCGGCCGCCTCGAACACCTCGGCATAGAGCTCGATGGCGGCGTGGGCCGTGTAGATGCCGGCACAGCCGCAGGCATTCTCCTTGAGGTGCTGGGCGTGAGGTGCGCTGTCGGTACCCAGGAAGAACTTGGGATCGCCGCTCACCGCGGCCTGCACCAGCGCTTCCCGGTCCCGCTCGCGCTTCAGGATCGGCAGGCAATACAGGTGCGGGCGGATGCCACCCTTGAAGATGGCGTTTCGGTTGTGCAGCAGGTGCTGCGGCGTGAGGGTGGCTCCCACGTTCGCCGGCGCCGCGCGCACGAAATCCACGGCGGTCTTGGTGGTGATGTGCTCCAGCACCACCTTGAGGTTCGGCAGGCGCCGCACCAGGGACGCGAGCACCTTATCGATGAATACCGTCTCCCGGTCGAACACGTCCACTGCCGGGTCCGTCACCTCGCCGTGGATCAGGAGCGGCAGGCCCACGTCCGCCATGGTCTCCAGCACCTTCTGGCAGCGCAGGATGTCGCGCACTCCGGAATCCGCGTTGGTGGTGGCGCCGGCCGGGTAATATTTCACCGCGTGCACATGGCCGTTGGCCTTCGCCCTGTGGATCTCCTCCGGCGACGTGCTCTCCGTGAGATAGAGCGTCATGAGCGGCGTGAAGTCGGAGCCTTTGGGCATCACCGCCATGATGCGCTCGCGGTACTGCAGCGCCAGCTCCAGGGTGGTCACGGGCGGCTTGAGGTTGGGCATCACGATGGCGCGGCCGAAGCGCGCGGCCGTGTGGGGCAGCACGTCCTTGAGCACCGCGCCATCCCTGAGGTGCAGGTGCCAGTCGTCAGGGCGGATGAGGGTGAGCTGGTTCATGCCACCATGCCCCGGTCCTGCAGCAGCTGCAGGGTGAAGCGCACGCCGAAGCCGGTGGTGTCGGTGGGCACATGGGCGAGGCCGCCCTTGTGCTCCGCGCAGGACAGGTCCACGTGCACCCAGGGCACCGAATCCGGCACGAAGCGGCCCAGGAAGCGCGCCGCGAGGATGTGGTCCGCCTCGCTCTCGATGATGCACTGCTTGACGTCCGCGACCTGGCTCTCGATGGCCTCGTCGTAGTCCGCGTCCACCGGCAGGGGCCAGACCCGCTCGCCGCTCGCGACACCGGCGGCGATCACGGCCTTGCCGAGCTCGCCGCTACGGGTGAAGGCGCCGGCATAACGGCTGCCGAGCGCCACGATGCAGCTGCCCGTGAGCGTCGCGTAGTCCAGCATCAGGCCCGGCGCGCCGCGGCTCGCCAGGGCCAGGGTATCCGACAGCACCATGCGGCCTTCCGCATCCGTGTGCACGATCTCGACGGTGACGCCGTTGGAGGCGCGCACTACCTCGTTCTGGGTGTAAGCCCGGGGACCGATCTCGTTGCGCGAGAGCGCGAGCCAGGCGTCCACCTGGAAAGGCACCTCGAGGCGGGTGAGGGCAAGCAGGGTACCCAGCGCCACCGCCGAGCCCTGCATGTCGCCGTGCATGCCGAACATGGACTTGGCGGACTTCAGGTTCACGCCGCCTGTGTCGTAGCAGATGCCCTTGCCCACCAGCGCGAGAGGCTTGGCGCCCTTCGCCGCCTTGGCCGGCTTGTACGTGAGATGGACGATCCCGGCATCCCGCTCGGCGCTGCCTTGGGCGACAGCCAGGAATGCACCGGCGCCCGCCTTGTGCAGTTTCTTCTCATCCAGGAACTCGAGCTTCCAACCCTCGCGCTTGGCGAGTTCCTTCACGTAGCCGAGGTAGAGACCGGGCGTGAGGTGGTTCGCAGGCAGCAGCGTGAGCCAGCGGGCGAGGGCATTGCCTTCCGCCTCCGCCAGGCGCCGGCTGAAGTCCAGCGGCTTGCCGCCGTGGAGCAGCACAAGGTTGCGGATGTGGCGGGTTCCGGCCGGCTCGGCCTTGAAGCTCGGCGCATCGAAGTTGGAGGCCGCCGCCGCGGACACCACCGCGTCCAGCAGCGCCGGCCGGCGGGTCTCGTCCACTGCCGGCAGCATCACGCCCACGTCCGCCGCCTCGCTCTCGCGTACCTTGGCGATGCAGCGGCGGGCGAGGGTGAGGAGATCGAACGTAGAGGCGTCCGGCTTGTAGCCGGCCAGGACCGCGACGGTGCCGCGGCTGTTGGAGAGGTCCAGGCGCGTGGGGGCGAGCGTCTTCTTGCCGTCCACACGTTTCTGCAGCCGCTCGGAGTGGGCAAATTCCGGCCAGCGCTTTTGGAGCGCGCTTTCCGGCAGCAGTATAATGACCGCGTCCAGGGCATCCACCCGGGCGGCATCCACGGCCAGCTGGCGTATCTCGAGCCTGGGAAGACGCGGCAGCTTGGCGGGCATCGGGTGGTCCGGACCGGTAGGATTTCCGGGAGTGATGATATAGGGCTTCCGGCCCTGCCGAAAGCGCGACACCAGCATCGGGACGGCCTTAAGTCGGCCGTACACCCCGCGGCGGCGGGGTTTTTATTCCCCGTACGACGCGACAACCACAGGGCATGCCTTGCCATGGCGAACGACATGACGAACATCGAGGACCTGGATCCGGCCGAGACCCACGAGTGGCTCGATGCCCTGGCGTCCGTCCTGGACGTGGAGGGCGCCGAGCGCGCCCACTACCTGATCGAACAGCTGATAGATAAAGCGCGCCGTACCGGCGCCTACCTGCCGTACAGTCCGAACACCGCTTACGTCAACACCATCAACGCCAACCAGCAGCCGGCCTATCCCGGCGACCGCGCCATCGAGAAACGCATCGAGGCCTACCTGCGCTGGAACGCCATGGCCATGGTGGTGCATGCCAACAAGGCCAACAGCGGCATCGGCGGCCACATCGCCACCTACGCCTCCTCCGGCACCTTATATGAGGTGGGCTTCAACCACTTCTGGCGCGCGCCGACCCAGGACAACGGCGGCGACATGATCTACATCCAGGGCCACTCCTCGCCTGGCATCTATGCCCGCTCCTTCCTGGAAGGGCGCTTCACCGAGGAACAGCTCCTGAACTTCCGCCGCGAGGTGGAACGGGACGGCCTCACCTCCTACCCGCATCCCTGGCTGATGCCGGACTACTGGCAGTTCCCGACGGTGTCCATGGGCCTGGGGCCCCTCCAGGCCATCTACCAGGCGCGCTTCATGCGCTACATGGAGCATCGCGGCTTCATCCCCGAGAGCGACCGCAAGGTGTGGGCGTTCCTGGGCGACGGCGAGATGGACGAGCCGGAGTCGCTCGGCGCCATCTCCCTCGCCTCCCGCGAGAAGCTCGACAACCTCATCTTCGTGGTCAACTGCAACCTGCAGCGCCTGGATGGCCCGGTGCGCGGCAACGGCAAGATCATCCAGGAGCTGGAGGCGAACTTCCGCGGCAGCGGCTGGAACGTGATCAAGGTGCTGTGGGGTTCGCGCTGGGACCCGCTGCTGGAGCGCGACAAGGACGACCTCCTGAAGCGCCTCATGATGGAATGCGTGGACGGCGAGTACCAGAACTTCAAGTCCAAGGACGGCAAGTTCGTCCGCGAGAAGTTCTTCGGCAAGTACCCGGAACTCCTGGAGATGGTCGCCAACATGAGCGACGAGGAGATCTGGAACCTGAACCGCGGCGGCCACGACGCGCGCAAGGTGCATGCGGCCTACCAGGCGGCGGTCACCCACAAGGGGCAGCCCACCGTGATCCTGGCGAAGACCGTCAAGGGCTTCGGCATGGGCAAGGCCGGGCAGGGCGCCATGGGCGCGCACCAGCAGAAGAAGCTGGACGAGGACGCGCTCAAGTCCTTCCGCGACCAGTTCAACATCCAGGTGAGCAACGAGGAGATCGGCAAGGTCCCGTTCGCGCGTCCGCCGGCGGACAGCGACGAGGTGAAGTACCTCAAGGCCCGCCGCGAGAAGCTGGGCGGTTTCCTCCCGCAGCGCCGCCGCAAGGCGAAGGCGCTGCCGGTGCCGGCGCTGGATTTCTTCAAGACCTTCCTCGAGAGCACCGGCGACCGCGAGATCTCCACCACCATGGCGATCGTGCGCATCATCACCGCGCTGGTGAAGGACAAGGGCATCGGCAGGCACGTCGTGCCCATCGTGCCGGACGAGGCGCGCACCTTCGGCATGGAGGGCCTGTTCCGCCAGATCGGCATCTACTCCTCCGTGGGCCAGCTCTACGAGCCCGCCGACGCCGATCAGCTCATGTTCTACAAGGAAGACAAGTCCGGCCAGATCCTGGAAGAGGGCATCACCGAGGCCGGCTCCATGTCCTCCTGGATCTCCGCGGCCACCGCCTACAGCAACCACGGCGTGCAGATGGTGCCGTTCTACATCTACTACTCCATGTTCGGCTTCCAGCGCATCGGCGACCTGGCTTGGGCGGCGGGCGACATCCAGGCCCGTGGCTTCCTCATCGGAGGTACCGCAGGAAGGACCACGCTGGAGGGCGAGGGCCTGCAGCACGAGGACGGCCACAGCCACATCATGTCCTCCACCATCCCCAACTGCGTGTCCTACGATCCCACGTACGCCTACGAGGTGGCGGTGATCGTGCAGGACGGCATGCGCCGCATGTTCCAGGAGCAGGAGAACGTCTTCTATTACCTGACCTGCATGAACGAGAACTACGTGCAGCCGGCCATGCCGGCGGGCGCCGAACAGGGCATCCTCAAGGGCCTGTATCTCCTGAAGGAAGGCGGCAAGAACAAGCTGCGCGTGCAGCTCATGGGCTCCGGCACCATCCTGCGAGAGGTGGAGGCTGCCGCCGAGATGCTGGAGAAGGAATGGGGCGTGTCGGCGGCCGTGTGGAGCGCCACCAGCTTCACGGAGCTGCGCCGCGAGGGCCAGGACTGCAGCCGCTGGAACCTGTTCCATGCTGGGGAGAAGCCCCGCATCCCTTACGTGACCCAGATGCTGGAGAAGCATGCGGGCCCGGTGATCGCCGCCACCGACTACATGAAGCTCTTCGCCGACCAGGTGCGCGAGTACGTGCCACGCCGCTACACGGTGCTGGGCACGGACGGCTACGGCCGCAGCGACACCCGCACCGGCCTGCGCCATTTCTTCGAGGTGGACCGCCGTTACGTCACGGTCGCGGCGCTTAAATCACTGGTAGATGAAAACCAGCTGGATGCCAAGAAGGTGGTCGAGGCCATGAAGAAATACGGCATCGACCCCAACAAGCCCAACCCGGTCACGGTGTAAGGAGAAGCGCCGTGGCGGAAAAAGAAGTCAAAGTCCCGGACATCGGCAACTTCCAGGGCGTCGAGGTCATCGAGGTCATGGTCAAGGCCGGCGACAAGATCGCCAAGGAGCAGGGGCTCATCACCCTCGAGACCGACAAGGCCGCCATGGACGTGCCCGCGCCCTACGCCGGCACCGTCAAGAGCGTGGCGGTGAAGAAGGGCGACAAGGTCTCGGAAGGCACTTTGGTGCTCGTCATGGACGCGGAGGCGGAGGCATCCAAGCCTGCCGCTGCCGCCCCAACCAAGGCCGCGGCACCCGCGAAGGAAGCGCCGAAAGCCGCTCCTGCGCCCGCACCTCAGGTCCCGCGCGCTGCGGCGCCCGCTTCCTTGCCGCCCATCAACGAGTCCGGTTTCGGCAAGGCCCATGCGGGTCCCTCGGTGCGCAAGTTCGCCCGCGAACTGGGCGTGGACCTCTCCCGCGTCAACGGCTCCGGCCGCAAGGGGCGCATCACGCCCGATGACGTGAAGGCCTTCGTGAAGGCTGTCATGCAGGGCGGTGCCGTCGCCGGCGGCGGGCTGCCCAAGGTGCCGGAGGTGGACTTCGCGCGCTTCGGCACGGTCGAGGTGAAGCCGCTCTCCCGCATCAAGAAGATATCCGGCCCGCGCCTGCAGGCCGCCTGGGTCAACGTGCCCCACGTCACCCAGCACGACGAGGCGGACATCACCGACCTCGAGACCCTGCGCAAGGAACTGAAGGCGGACGCCGAGAAGATCGGCGCCAAGCTCACGCCCCTGGCGTTCCTGGTGAAAGCCAGCGTCGCCGCGCTCAAGGAGTATCCGGACTTCAACTCCTCCCTGGATGCGTCGGGCCAGAACCAGGTGATGAAGAAGTACATCCACATCGGTTTCGCGGCCGACACCCCCAACGGCCTGGTGGTGCCGGTGATCCGCGACGCCGACAGGAAGAACGTGTTCGAGGTGGCGAAGGAACTGGGCGAGCTCGCCGCCAAGGCCCGCGACGGCAAGCTCAAGGCCGACGAGATGCAGGGCGGCTGCTTCAGCATCTCGAGCCTGGGCGGCATCGGCGGTACCGCCTTCACGCCCATCGTGAACGCGCCGGAAGTGGCCATCCTCGGCGTCTCCAAGTCCCAGATGAAGCCGGTGTGGGACGGCAAGGCCTTCCAGCCTCGCCTCATGCTGCCGCTGTCGCTGTCCTACGACCACCGTGTCATCGACGGCGCTTCCGCAGCGCGCTTCACCACCTTCCTCTCCAAGATCCTGTCGGAAGCCCGGGGGCTCGTGCTCTAAGGCGCAAGGGATAGCAAATGCATCACTCTCGCCTTTGTGCCGTGCTTATCGACTGCAAGACCGATGACGTGGATGCGGCCGCCGAGTTCTGGGGCGCCGCCCTCGGCCGTCCGGTCGATCACAAGCATCCCGCCACTCGCGGCAACTACCGCATGCTGGAGACCCCGCCCGACGAGCCCATCGTCGAGATCCAGAAGGTGGAGCATGAGAGCCGGGTGCACATCGACATCGAGACCGACGACATCCCCGCCGAGGTGAAGCGCCTGCAGAAGCTGGGTGCCACCGTGGTGGCGGAGCTGCCCCGCTGGGTGGTGATGCAGGCCCCCAGCGGCCAGCGCTTCTGCGTGGTGCGCATCCAGCGCCCCGGTTTTCCCAAGAACGCCAACCGCTGGGACTGATCCCGGCCTCCGAACCAAAGGCTGAACCCATGGCCAAGACCCTCGAAGTCAAAGTCCCGGACATCGGCAACTTCAAGGACGTCGACGTGATCGACGTGCTGGTGAAAGCCGGCGAGCAGGTCGCGAAGGAACAGGGGCTCGTGACCCTGGAGACCGACAAGGCCGCCATGGACATCCCTTCCCCCGCCGCGGGCGTGGTGAAGGAAGTGAAGCTCAAGAAGGGTGACAAGGCCTCGCAAGGCACCCTCGTCGCCGTGCTGGAAGTGGACGAAGCTGCCGCCACGGCAAAGCCCGCCGCATCCAAACCTGCTGCCCCTGCACCCGCTGCGGCTGCTCCCAAGGCAGAAGCACCCAAGCCCGCGCCGGCCGCCGCAGCGAACGTGCCCGAGTATTCCGGCAAGCACGACATCGAATGCCAGCTCGTGGTCATCGGTTCCGGCCCGGGCGGCTACAGCGCCGCCTATCGCGCCTCGGACCTCGGCCTCAACACCGTGATGGTGGAGCGCTACGCGGCGCTGGGCGGCGTCTGCACCAACGTGGGCTGCATCCCCTCCAAGGCGCTGCTGCATGCCGCCAAGGTCATCGAGGACGCGGAAGCCATGGCCGAGAACGGCGTGGTGTTCGGCGAGCCCAAGATCGACCTCGACAAGCTGCGTGGCTTTAAGGAGAAGGTGGTCAAGAAGTCCACCGACGGCCTCGCCATGCTGGCGAAGCAGCGCAAGGTGCAGGTGGTCACGGGCACGGCCAAGTTCCTGGGGCCGCACCATCTCGCGGCGGAACAGGACGGCAAGCAGACCGTCATCAAGTTCGAGCAGTGCATCGTCGCCGCCGGCAGCTCCGTGACGAAGATCCCGGGCCTGCCGGACGATCCGCGCATCATGGATTCCACGGGAGCCTTGGAGCTCAAGGACCTGCCGGAGCGCATGCTGGTGGTGGGCGGCGGCATCATCGGCCTGGAGATGGCCTGCGTGTACGATGCCCTCGGCGTGAAGGTCACCGTGGTGGAACTCACCGAGACCCTGATCCCCGGCGCGGACCGGGACGTGGTGCGCCCCCTGGAGCAGCGTATCAAGAAGCGCTACGAATCGATCCTGCTGGGCGTGAAGGTGGCGAAGCTGGAAGCGACGAAGCAGGGCATCAAGGCCAGCTTCGAGGGCAACGGCGCGCCGGAACCCCAGACCTACGGCCGCGTGCTGGTGGCGGTGGGCCGCCGGCCCAACGGCAAGCTATTGGATGCCGGGAAGGCGGGCGTCTCGGTGGACGAGCGCGGCTTCATCCCCGTGGACCGGCAGATGCGCACGTCCGCGCCAAATATTTTCGCGATCGGCGACGTGGTCGGTAATCCCATGCTGGCCCACAAGGCCAGCCACGAGGCCCACGTGGCTGCGGAAGTGGCGGCGGGCCATAAGCGCTTCTTCGACGCGCGCGTGATCCCGTCCGTCGCCTACACCGACCCCGAAGTGGCCTGGGTCGGCATGACCGAGACCGAGGCCAAGGAGAAGGGCATCGCCTACGGCAAGGGCGTGTTCCCCTGGGCCGCCTCCGGACGCGCCCGCTCCATCGACCGCACCGACGGCCAGACCAAGCTCATCTTCGAGGAGAGCACCGGCCGGCTCATCGGCGCGGCGGCCACCGGCGTCAACGCCGGCGAGCTCACCGGCGAGTTCGCCCTCGCCATCGAGATGGGCGCCAACGCCGAGGACATCGGCCTCACCATCCACCCGCATCCGACCCTCAACGAGAGCGTGATGCTGGCAGCGGAGGTGTTCGAGGGTACCATCACAGACCTCTACGCACCGAAGAAGCACTAGAAAGCCAGGCTCACCAGTGCATAGATGCCGAAGGCGGACAGGAAAGCACCTGAAGCGTAATTGATCCACTGCAGGGTCGCGGGCTTGAGCTTGTGGCGTACCAGCGCCACGCCGCCCGAGAGCAGCAGCCACCAGATGGCCGAGCCCACGAACACGCCCGCCACCACGACCCCCGCCGCGCCGTAGTCTCCCGCCGTCGTCCCAAGTCCCAAACCCGCGAACACCGCCATGAACGAGAGGATGGTGGCGGGATTCGTGAGCGTCAGCGCCAGGGTGGAGAGGAAGGCGGTCGCATAGCGTACGTTAGAGGCACCCGTGCTCTCCTCCTGCGGCTTGGACCGGAAGGTACTGATGCCGAGATAGACCAGGAAAGTCCCGCCGATCAGCTTGGTCCAGAAGGCGTAGCCCATGAGCAAGCTCGAGATGAAGGTGAGGCCGAAGGCCCCCACGCAGCCGTAGAGCGCGTCCGCCACGGCGGCGCCCAGCCCCGTGAGCAGGCCCAGCAGGCGTCCCTCCGTGAGGGTGCGGCGGATCACCAGGAGGCCGATGGGCCCCACCGGTGCCGCGATGGCGAAGCCGATGAGCAGTCCCCGCGCGAATAGTTCGATACCCATTTCCCCATCCTCCGAACAGAAGCTCAAAAAAAGAAACCGCCTGTCCGGCGGTTTTCTTGAGGAAAACATGCGGGCATGGCTGCCCAGTGCCGGACCTCAAGGTTGTCGGCTCGCTTGCTGCAACGTGCGGCGGAGGCGGGTGGTCTTCATGGGGCGGCTATCTTAGGGCTGGCCCGCTTCCTGTCAAGCATCTGGTCCAAGACCCGCGCGGCGCGTCACGTTAGAATGGGCACATGCAGCCTTGGGCATCCCATCAGCGCATCCCTGCACGCCTGCTTCCGGCCGCCTTGGCGGCGCTCGTGGTCTGCGGCTGCGTGCCCAGGGAACTCAACCAGTACATCGGCAAGGATCCCAAGACGGTATACGGTCCCAAGTTCCTGGTGGACCAGGACACCATGCAGTTCGACGAGTCCCGCCCCGGCGTGGACTGGGGCATGTCGCTCGTGTGGCAGGGGGATCACTACCTCCTGAGCGCCGACCAGAACACCACGCCCAACCGGCTCACCCAGGTCTGGCAGGTGGTGGCGGTGCAGGACGTGCCGCTGTTGAAGGCCGGGCAGATGTTCGCCATGGGCAGCTGCATGGACGATGGCGCGCCCAACTCCCGCGTGGTGGCGGTGGTGGACTACGACTTGGACAAGCAGTGGTTCGACCGCTTCGAATCCGCCTGGGCCTACGACTACGCCCGGAACGCATTCCTGCCGTATCCCACCGCGCACCTCCTGTGCTCCAACCCGCGCTACGGCCTGGGGCTAGACGCGCCCCCGCCCGCCGCCACTTCCACGCTGCCTGCCATCACGCCGCCGGCGCCCGTCACCCTCGCGCCGCCCGCGTCCCATCCGTTCTGAGGAGAGAGCCATGCTCGAGATGCGCCCCAACTGCGAATGCTGCGACCGGGACCTCCCGCCGGACTCGGCCGAAGCGCTCATCTGCACTTTCGAATGCACCTACTGCGCCGCCTGCGCCAGCGGACGCCTCAAGGGCATGTGCCCCAACTGCGGCGGCGACTTGAAGCCCCGGCCCATGCGTCCCGCACGGCTGCTGGAGAAGTACCCGCCCTCCGGCAAGCGCGTCCACAACCCCAAGTGCGCCGGCGCCGCCGCTTGAAGGCCTCACGCGCTATCCTCGCCGCGCTGCTGCTGGCCGGCTGCGCCGGCGCACCCGCGCCTGCCCAGGGCCCGGTGCTGGTCAAGGGCGTGCTGTACGGCCACCTGGACAAGGGCCGCTACCATGACATGCGCGACTGGTTCGGGGTGACCACGCCCGTCGCGCCCTTGGACCCGGCTTACCGCAACCTCAGCCTCACCGAGGAGTACCACCCGAACCTGAGCTATGCGAGCTTCATGCCGCTCGACAGGCCGGGGGAGTACTACCGCGCCTACGTCGAGGAGTTCTCCAGCGACGGCCGCTCCACGCCGGACATCGGCCGCGTGGCGGATGGCGCCATGCGGTTCTTCGCCCGCCAGATGGTGGCGGCACGGGGCGAGCCCATGCAGCTGGTCGAGGAACGGCCCTGGCACACCGGTGCCACCCAGGGCCTGTTGCGGCTCTACACCGAGCGCACGCCGATGACCACCCTGACCCAGGATCCCCAGTGGATGGCCGAGGACTACACGGCCTATATACTGATGTACACGGCCGCCCGCGAGGGCAAGGTCGCGGTGCTGTGGATGGAGTGGCCCGTGGGCTGCAAGGCCTGCACCGCGCCGCCGCCCGGACCGCCGGCCACAGGTGACGACGCGATAGACAAGGCGCTGTCGGTGGACGGCCGCGCCGCCGCGTTCCTGGATTCCTTCCGCTTCGGCGGCGATTGAACGGCAGGAGAGAGCAACGATGATCATCGAGGGGCAGGCGGCATGAACAAGAACAAGCTCCCGGAACTCTTCGCCAACAATCGCGCGTGGGCAGAGGGGATAGTCAAAGAGAAGCCCGACTTCTTCCAGCGACTCTCGGCCCAGCAGAACCCCAAGTACCTGTGGATCGGCTGCGCCGACAGCCGGGTGCCCGCCAACGAGATCATCGGCCTCATGCCGGGCGAGGTGTTCGTGCACCGCAACGTGGCGAACGTGGTGGTGCACACCGACCTCAACTGCCTCTCGGTGCTGCAGTACGCGGTAGATGTGCTCAAGGTCGAGCACGTCATCGTCTGCGGCCACTACGGCTGCGGCGGCGTGCAGGCTGCCTACGGCAACGCCTCCCTCGGTCTCATCGACAACTGGCTCCGTCACGTGAAGGACGTCGCCGAGAAGTACGAATCCGATATCGGCATCCGTCCCACCCATGAGACTCGCCTCGACCGGCTCTGCGAGCTCAACGTCATCGAGCAGGTGCTGCACGTCTGCCGCACCACCATCGTTCTGGACGCCTGGGCGCGCGGCCAGCCGCTCAACGTGCATGGCTGGGTGTACCGCCTGCAGAGCGGCCTGCTCAAGGAGATCGGCGTGGACATCAGCGGCGCCAAGGAGCTGGAGACGCTCCTGGCCCAGAAGGTCATGCCCGGCGCCGCGTTCTGATGCGCCCCGTCGCCTGGCGTCCCGCTGCCATCTTCCGCAAGCCGCGGCGCATGACCCTCGTCATCGCCGCCGAGGGCGTGCTCATCACGCTGCTGGCCTACTACCTGGGCTCGCGCTTCACCGCCATCTTCCACGGGCCCTCGGCGGAGGTGGGCGGGGTATGGTCCGTGATCTCGGGACTGGTGGTGCTGCAGAGCACCATCCGCGAGACCCTGAAGTCCTCGCTGCTGCGCAGCATCGGCACCTTCATTGGCGCGCTCATCGCCGGGCTGTACCTCACATTGTTCGGCTTCGGCATGGTAGGCATGGCGCTCTGCGCCGGCCTGACGCTGGCCATCTGCTACCTGGTGGACATCTTCGAGTACGCGCGCCTCGCCGCCGCCACCGTGGTCATCATCGCCGCCCTGAGCCAGTCCTCGCCCGGTGTGCCGCCGTTCCTGAACGCGTTCCTGCGCTTCGTGGAGTCCAGTATCGGCATCGGGGTGTGCATCCTCAGCGTCTACTCCATGCGCGTGTTCGTGCGCCGCAACGCACCCACGTGATCAAGCCCGCGCCCGTCACCCTCGAGGGCACCCAGGTACGCCTCGTGCCCCTGGGTCAGGGCCACCTGGACGGCCTCTGCGCCGTGGGCCTGGAGCCGGAGCTGTGGCAGTGGATACCCACGCGGGTGCTGGACCGGCAGCAGATGCAGGCTTACGTGGAGCTCGCGCTGGATGAACAGCGCCGCGGCATGTCCGTGCCGTTCACCACCACGCTGAAGGAGACGGGACAGGTCGTGGGCTGCACCCGCTACGCCAACATCAGCGTGCCGGACGGGCGCCTGGAGATAGGCTGGACCTGGATCGGCAAGCCCTGGCAGCGCAGCGCCGTGAACATCGAGGCCAAGTACCTGATGCTGCGCCATGCCTTCGAGGTGCTGGGCTGCACCCGGGTGGAACTGAAGACCGATGGCCTGAACGACAAGTCGCGGAATGCCATCTTGCGGCTCGGCGCGAAACAGGATGGCATCCTACGCAAGCACATGATGACTTACTCAGGCCGTATCAGGGATACGGTCTACTTCAGTATCTTGGACGACGAATGGCCCGGCGTGAAAGCCGGTCTCGAAGCCAGACTCAGCCGCGCATAAAAAAGCCCGCGGCTCGCGCCGCGGGCTTCGACGTCCCCCGTCAATCTCTAGCGGTTACCGCTGTTGCCGTTGCGGCGCTGGCCGTTGCCGCGGCCCTGGCCACGGCCGTGGCCATGGTGATGCCCGCCGCCCTGGCGCTGGCCGCCGCCGGAGTGGCGGCGCTGTCCATGGTGCTGGCGCGGTGGACGGCTGTCAGGCTCTTCGCCGCCGCCGCTGCCCGGCTCGAAGCCCGGCACCACCGTGCGCGGCAACTCGGCCCGCAGCAGCCGCTCGATGTCCCGCAGCAGGCCGCGCTCGGCGCCCGCCACCAGCGAGATGGCCTCGCCGGAGCTGCCGGCACGGCCGGTGCGGCCGATGCGGTGCACGTAGTCCTCAGGCACGTTCGGCAGCTCGTAGTTGACGACGTGCGGCAACTGGTCGATGTCCAGCCCGCGCGCGGCGATGTCGGTCGCCACCAGCACCCGCACCCGGTTGGACTTGAAGTCCGCCAGCGCGCGCGTGCGCGCACCCTGGCTCTTGTTGCCGTGGATGGCGGCGGAGTGGATGCCGTCCTTGCCGAGCTGCTCGGCCAGGCGGTTGGCACCGTGCTTGGTGCGGGTGAACACCAGCACCTGCTTCCAGTCGCCCTCGGTGATGAGCTTGGAGAGCAGCGCGCGCTTCTTGCCCTGGTCCACGGGGTAGATGCGCTGGCTGACGCGCTCCGCGGTGGAGTTGCGCGGCGCCACGTCGATGGTCTCGGGCGCGCGCAGGATGCCGGCGGCGAGCGCGCGGATCTCGTCGGAGAAGGTGGCGGAGAACATGAGGTTCTGCCGGTTCACGGGCAAGAGCGCCAGCACCCGGCGGATGTCGCGGATGAAGCCCATGTCCAGCATGCGGTCCGCTTCGTCCAGCACCAGGATCTCGACCCTGGAGAGGTCGATGGTCCGCTGCTCCACATGGTCCAGCAGCCGGCCCGGAGTGGCGATCACGATGTCCACGCCGCGGCGCAGCTTGTCGATCTGGGGGTTGATGTTCACGCCGCCGAAGATCACCGCGCTCGAGAAGCGCAGGTACTTGCCGTAGGCGGAGACGCTCTCGGCCACCTGGGCAGCGAGCTCACGGGTGGGGGTGAGGATCAGCGCCCGTACCGGATGCTTGTGCCCGCCGGAGGGGGCAGCGACGGTGTGCAGCCGCTGCAGCAGGGGCAGGGTGAAGCCTGCGGTCTTGCCGGTGCCCGTCTGGGCGGCGGCCTGCAGGTCGCGGCCGGAGATGACCACGGGGATGGCGCGCGCCTGAACCGGAGTGGGCTCGGTGTAGCCCTGTTCCTTGACAGCACGCAGCAGTTCGGCCGAAAGGCCGAGGGAATCGAATGACATTTTTGCTCCTGGAGAAGCCTGCTGGCGCACTTGAGGCGCACTGCCGGTCCAGGCATGGATGGGTTACTTAAGGATCGGGGATACTTTGGAAGGTACGCCGCGACAGGTTTGCGGGGACTTGAGACCGGATCGTGCCACGTCAAACTCGGGGGGCATTATACAGGCCCGGGCCCGGATTACCTAATGAAATCAGTCAGGAAACCCCTTCCGGCGTAACAAATCGGGGGGTCCTGGGGTCTTGGGAGGCAGAGGCGGGTGCCTCCATCCGGACGGCTTTCGAGTAGTCTGGGTGCGGGGATTCCCGCGAATGTCTTCAAAACCCAAGTGGAGGATTGGACCATGAACAGAGACATCAAGCTCGCCATCACCGCCGCCGTGGCGGGTGTCGCGACCATCGCCGCCGCGTCCGCCATGGCGGCCGATAAGCCCGCCCAGGAGAAGTGCTTCGGCGTGGCCGCGGCCCACCAGAACGACTGCGCCACCGCCACCAACTCCTGTGCCGGCAGCGCCACCAAGGACCACCAGGCGGATGCCTTCGTGTACCTGCCGAAGGGCCTGTGCGAGAAGCTGGCCGGCGGCACCACCACCGCGCCCGCCAAGAAGGGCTGAGTCCCCAGGGGATCAGCCATGGATACGACGGTATCCCGTCCGGACCCGGTCCCCGCACGCGCGGGGATCGGCCTCCGGGCGCCCCACCTGCGGGAAGTGCTCGAGCACAAGCCCGCCGTCGCCTGGTTCGAGGTCCACAGCGAGAACTACTTCGCGCCGGGCGGCCGCGCGGTCGCCGAGCTGGATGCGGTGCGCCGCGACTACGCCCTGAGCCTGCACGGCGTGGGCCTGTCGCTGGGCGGCTGCGATCCCCTGGACGCGGCTCACCTGCAGCACCTCAAGCAGGCCATCGCGCGCTTCAGCCCCGCGCTCGTCTCCGAGCATCTGTGCTGGACCGCCGCAGGTTCCCACCTGCATGACCTCCTGCCGCTGCCCTACACCGAGGAAGCGCTCGCGCACGTCACCGCGCGCATCGCCGAAGCCCAGGACCGGCTTGGCCGGCGCCTGCTGGTGGAGAATGTCTCGAGCTATCTCGAGTTCGAGCACTCGACGATCCCGGAATGGGATTTCCTGCGGGAGGTGGCGGCCCGTTCCGGCTGCGGCATCCTGCTCGACGTGAACAACATCTACGTGAGCGCCGAGAACCACGGCTTCGATGCGCGCCGCTACCTCGCGTCCATCCCGGGCCGGGACGTGGAGGAGATCCATCTCGCCGGCCACCTGCGCAGGGAGCTGGAGCAGGGCACCCTCCTCATCGACAGCCACAGCCGGCCGGTGGCGGACCCGGTGTGGGCGCTGTACGTCCACGCCCTCGAGCTCATGGGCCCCAAGCCCACGCTCATCGAGTGGGACAACGATCTGCCGTCATTCGGCACGCTCATGAGCGAGGCCGCCAAGGCCGAGAGCCACCTCGGACGGTGCCATGCAGCGGCTGCCTGAACTGCAACGCCACTTCGCCCAGGCCCTGCGTGGCGGAGACGTGGTGCTGCCGCTGCGTGAGCGCGGTCTGCCGGGCGCGCGCCGCCTGCAGGTGTATCGCCACAACCATCTCAGCGCCTTGCAGGGCGCGCTGCGGGCGGCCTATCCCGCGACCGAGCGGCTGGTAGGGGAGGCGTTCTTCGCCACCGCCGCGGAGGCCTACATCGCGCACAACCCTTCCCACAGCGGCAACCTGCAGGACTACGGCGGCGCCTTCCCGATGTTCCTGCAGGGCTATGCCCCCGCCGCGTCGCTGCCGTATCTCGGCGACGTGGCGGCGCTGGAATGGCGCCGCCTGCAGACCGCCATCGCGCCGCCGCATCTGCCCATGGACCTGCACTCCCTGGCACAGGTGCCCGAGGAGCGGCTCCCGGAACTGTGCTTCCACCACCAGCCCGCGGCGCGGGCGCTGGATTCGCGCTTCCCCATCCTCAGCATCTGGCAGTTCTGCCAGCAGGCGGAGCCCGAGGGGGAGCTGGACTTCACGCGCGGCGGCGAATGCGTGCTGCTCTCGCGGCCCAGGCTGGACGTGGAGATGCGCCTGCTCACGCCGGGGGAATATGCCTTCCTGAAGCTGCTGTGCCGGGGCGCGACCTTCGAGGATGCCTGCGGCGCGGCACTGCAGCAGGAACCGCATTTCGACGTGCAGGAGAGGTTCGCGGCGCTGGTGCGGGACGAGATCCTGACCAGCTTCTATTTCTGAAACAAGCGAGGGGAGGACGGGGATGAAGGCTTTCGCGCGAGCGCATGACTATTACTACAAGGGCGTGGACTGGTTGCAGTACCTGAGGCCGCTGGTGGACCTGGCGCTGCGCCTGTGGGTGGCGGACGCGTTCTTCCGCGCCGGCCTGGTGAAGATCCACAACATGGATTCGACCATCGCCATCTTCGAGAACGAGTACCACGTGCCGCTGCTGCCGCCGGACTTCGCCGCCTACCTCGGCACCGGCATCGAGCTCACGGTGCCGGTGCTGCTCGCCATTGGCCTCTTCGGCCGCCTCTCGGCGGGGTTCATGTTCGTCTACAACATCATCTGCGTGGTGTCCTACCCGGACCTGTGGCCGGATGGCTTCTGGACCGGCCTCTTCGGCGACGGCTTCAACGACCACAAGATCTGGGGCCTGATGCTGCTGGTGACGTTCGTCTACGGGCCGGGCAAGCTGTCCGTGGACTATCTGCTGCTGAAGATGTCCCCCAAGCTGAGGCCGTAGATCGATAGGGATGATGACCTACCTTATGAGACGGGGCCGCAAGGCCCCGTCTCTCTTTGGCGGGCGCGCGCATCGCGGCCCTGCCGCTCGCCGTGCATGGTGCGCTTGTGCACCGAGTGCGCTCCGGAAAATTTTGATCGCCTCTCCATTTTGAGGACCAGTGCACTGAGACGGCCACAGACGTGCTGTATGTTCCGTCGGCCGGACTTTCACGGCAGCGCGCCGGCACGACCCGACCGCTGGAAAAAACACTTCAAGTCACCAGGAGTACACATCATGAGCAGCAATATGCCCCCGCAGTCCAACCGTGACAGGATCTCCGCCGGCAAGGACAAGCTTTCCTCTGACTTCAAGTCCGTCGTCTCCGACGGCGAACAGTTGCTGGGCGAGGCCGCCGCCCAGGGCAGCGATAACGTGACCGCCATCAGCGCGAAGGTGGCCGAGCGCCTGGCTTCGGCCGAGAGGTTCGTCGTGGAGAAGAGCAAGGCCACGGCGCAGGCCACGGATGTCTACGTGCGGGAGAATCCCTGGCGCTCCCTGTTCATCGCCAGCGGCATCAGCTTCGTAGTGGGGCTGATCGTCACGCGTGCCATGACGCCCTCCAGGACTTGATCCATGGGCGGCGCCCAGCCCGCGCCCCAACACCATGCTGACCTGCTGGGCTCGCTCCGGACGCTGGCGATCACCTCCATCTCGGTGATCGCCACGCGCCTGGAGATACTGACGGTCGAGCTGGCGGAGGAGCGTCTGCGGCTCGCGAGGATACTGGTCCTGGGCACGCTCACGGCTTTCTTCGCCGGTCTCGCCGTCATCTTCCTCTCGCTCCTGGTGGTGGTGCTCAACTGGGAGGGACACAGGATCGCAGCCCTGCTGGGTGTCATAGCCTTCCACGCCGTGCTGGGATTGGTCGCGGGCCTGTCGTTGTACCGCCAGCTGGGCAGGAAGTCGCGCTTGTTCTCCGCCAGCCTGGAAGAACTGCACAAGGACCGGTCAGCGCTGGAAGAGGAGCCTCCCGATGAGGCCGAATCCATGCTGAGGGCCGCCGGCGGCCGCAGATGATGGAAGCCAGGCAAAGGGAATTGGCCCAAAGACGGGCGGGGCTCGTCGCCAGGGCCGCACACCAGCGCCGCGAGCTGGCGGTGATCCACCGGGACCTGCGCGGACCGTTCGCTTCCCTGATGCTGGGACTGCGCGTGGCCGGTTCCGTGCGCGCTAATCCCAGGGTGGCGGGGCTCTCGGCCTTGACCACTTTGCTGACGACAGGACTGCGCTTGACGCCGCTGCGCACCTGGTGGGCGCGCGGGCTCGCGCTGTACCGGGGCGGCAAGTTCCTGCATGCCATGCTCAAGCAGCGGGGCTGATGGGCCCCCGTCTCAGGGATGAGGCGCGGTGATGGCTTTTCTTATGGCGGCGTCCGGCGCCGAATCGTCGTAGACCACCTTGCCATCCTTCAAGGACACGCCCAGCTTTCTCCACAGCGCCGGCAGGTCCACGGGCATAGGCTTATCCTTCCACCCGGCGTAGAGCTCCTCCAGCACCGGCACACCCACCGCCTTGTCGCCCACGGCGAAGGCGCGCTCCAGCGGCCAGGAGACCTCCACGGTCCCGCCGGCTGCCACCACCGCCGCCAGCGCATCCTGCAATCCGAACTTGTTGTGGGTGCGCTCACGGATGGTGACGTCCGCGATGAGGTAGAAGAGCGCACCGCCCCAGTAGGTGCGCGCCCAGGTGCCGGTGCGGTCGAGGCCCTGGTCGCCCTCCTGCGGCAGGCCCTTGGGCATGCCCTGCAGGGTCTCCTTCCACAGGTAATCCATGCCGAGGTCGCCGACCTGCGCGCGGGCGATGGGCTCCACCCAGGTGGCCTGGCCTTCTTCGGCCCAGTGCTGGTTGTCCGCCACCCGCGGGAACGCCAGGTGCACCATCTCGTGGGTCATCACCCAGCTCGCTTGCAGGTCCTGATCCGTCGTGTCCCGGCCGATGCCCAGCCTGATGAGGGCGCCATCCTCGTCGCCGTAGGTGGTGCCGGAAGGCTCGCCGCCGCCGGCATGGGCGCGCACCTCGATGTCCACCCGCGTCACGGGATAGCGGCCGTAGTAACGGGTCACGGCTTTCTCGGCCGTGCCGATCCACTTCAACACCTGGGGTTCCGTCACCGTGAGTCCGGTGGCCCGGAAATCCACGTGCACCGGCGTCGCGGCAGCCATGGCCAGGGCGGGGATCAGCGCGAGGAAGGCGAGGGGCTTGAGGTTCAATCCAGCACGACGGCAGTCACGAGACCATCACTCAACCACAGTTTGAGATAGCTCGCTGCCTGCAAGGCCACGGAATCGGCCGCGTGCCATTCACATAAGCCCTCGCAGAGCTCGCCGAAGCGCCGGCCCCCGCGGGCCGCGTCCAGCATCCAGGCTTCATCGGGCCCTAAGGAGCGCCAGTGAGTCGTGAGGTCCTTGCGCCACAGCAGCCACGAGCCGGGCTTGGAAGCATCCGGTTCCGGTGGGGTCTCCTCCGCTTCCAGCGCCTGCCACAGCTTGGGCACGTTCCAGGCGAGGTCCAGCCGCTGCACGGAAGGATGGAAGCCGAAGCCCACCCGCGCCCAGTCCTCGGGCGGCACCGCCGCCAGCGCTTGCATATCCAGCGAAGCGATGTCGGCCGAGTCGAACACCAGCCCCTGGGCCCACTCGAAGGCCGCCATCTCCGCGAGATGCGGGTGAGCGGAGTAGGGAGCAATGTCGCGCAGGAACCCGGCGAGCTGCCGTCCGAACCAGCGCACCGAGGGGTGGGTGGAAGGGTGCGCGTCGATGTAGGCGCGGCCCATCTCGTCGAACTGCGCGTCTCCCAGGAGGCCGTGCAGTCCCGTGAAGTTGTCCTGCAGCACTTCCAAGAGGCGCAGGCGATAGCCTTCCACGTAGACCTTGACCCGCTCCTCCGCGGAGGCGCGCGCCGTGCCCACCACGTGCCCGCCCATGTCTACCTGATTGGCGAGCATGCAGTCCTTGAAGTCTTGCTCGAGTGTGAGGAGCTTGCTCATGGTGTCAATTCCAGCGCGACGTCCTGTCGCGGCTGCACGCCACTTTGTGCAGCAGCTCCCTTCAGGATGGGCGCGGCGATGCGGCGCGCCTGGTCCAGTTCCGCCATCAGCTCCGCGAGCGGCGGGATGTGGGCGTCGCGCTCGATCATGGTGGAGACCGGGCCGTAGCTGCGCAGCGCCTCGGCGTAGAGTTGCCACACGTCGCCGATCACCGGATGGTCGTGGGTGTCCACGATGATGTTGCCGTTGTGGGTGTGGCCCGCCAGGTGGAACTGGCGCACCCGGGCCGCGGGGATGCCGCGCAGGTAGTCGCGGGGGTCGAACTCGTGGTTGTGGCTGCTCACATAGATGTTGTTCACGTCCAGCAGTATCAGGCAGTCCGCCGCCTCGGCCACCGCCGCCAGGAATTCCCACTCGCTCATGGCGGACTGGGTGTAGGTCACGTAGCTGGACACGTTCTCCAGCAGGATCTGCCGGCCCAGGAAGTCCTGCACCTCGCGCACCCGCGCGGCCACGTGGGCGACCGCCTCCTCGGTGTAGGGCAGGGGCATCAGGTCGTGCAGGTTCATGCCGGCGACGCCGGTCCAGCACAGATGGTCGGATATCCACTGGGGTTCGACCCGCGCCGCCAGCGCCTTCAGGCGCTTCAGGTACTCGCGGTCCAGCGGGTCGGCGCTGCCGATGGACAGCGACACGCCGTGCATCACCATGGGGTAGAGCGCGCGGATGCGGTCGAGGTAGTGGAGCGGCTTGCCGCCGTCCACCATGTAGTTCTCGGAGATGATCTCCAGCCAGTCCAGGGCCGGCTTCTGTGCGAGGATCGCGTCGTAATGGTCGGTGCGCAGCCCGAGGCCGAACCCGAGGTAGGGACGCGTCTTGGGGTCTTGCTTGCTCACGCCGGGATTCTACCCCTCTAAAAGGAAAACCCGGCCGCGTAGTTCCGCGGCCGGGTCGTCACATCAAGCTTGAGGCTTGAAGGGCTGATCAGCCCTTGTCGCCTTCGAACTTGCCGCCGGCCTTGTCGCAGTCGGCCTTGCTGACCACGGTGAAGCCCTTGCCCTTGCAGGAGTTCTGGCCCTTGCAGGCGTGGTCGGCGGACTTGCAGGCGCTCTCGCCCTTGCAGGCGTTGCCGCCCACGCACTTGCCGGTGGCAGCGGCGCCGTCGGCGGCGGTGGCGAGCGGGGCCAGCACGAACAGGCTGGCGGCGACGGCGGCGATGGCGATACCGGAGACTTTGGTCGTGTTCATGGTTGCAATCCTTCTATGGAGTTGGTTGTTCATTACCCAGATACACCCGGGGAGGATCGCTCCCTCCCGGCCGGAAAACCCGATCCCCCTGTCGGGAGCCAAGTTACCCGTGTTCCCCATCACAGGGAGGTCCCGGCACGGCCGGTCCCGCACTGGATACGGACTAGCGGGGAGATCGGAGGCGCCTTTGCGCCACCCCCTCGTAACCCCTGGTCCAAAGACCCCGCGGGAGGCTATTTATTACATGGGCCGGCCGGCCGGCGCCACGCCCAGACGACATATCGCGGACCGGGCTATAGTCTAGGGGAGGCCATCGGGCCGGGGCGTCCAATACCAGAGTGATTTACTCTGAATAGAACCGGGGGATCCCATGCAGCAGAAGCAACAGCAACACGGCCATGAACGCGAACACGTGCATGTCCATGCCCAGCACTACGAGAAGGACGAGAGTGGCTCGCGCCTGTGGCTGGTCGGCGGCATCGCCCTGCTCATCGTGGCGCTCGTCTACAGCGGCGTGCTGCTCATGCACTCCCGCACCAAGGCGGCCTCCGGCACCGACCTCGACCTGGTGCAGATACCCTTCGACACCGGCCACGACGAGAAAGGCATGTCGGTGGGCGACCGCAACGCCCCGGTGGTGGTGCGCGAGTTCGCCGACTTCCAGTGCCCCGCCTGCGGCGGCTTCGAGCCCGTGATCCAGCAGATGCGCAAGGAGTACGTGGACACCGGCAAGGTGCGCTTCGTGTTCTTCGACATGCCGCTGCAGGAGCAGCACCAGAACGCCATGATGGCGGCCCAGGTTGCCCGCTGCGCCGGCTACCAGGATCAGTACTGGCAGATGCACGACCTGCTGTACGCCAAGCAGGCCGAATGGGCCGACTCCAAGAACGCGGTGGACACCTTCCTCGGCTACACCGACAGCCTGGGTCTCGACCACGGCAAGATCCTGAGCTGCATCCGCACCGGTTCCACCCACCAGGCGGTGGTGCTGAGCCAGGGCTACGGCGAGGCGCTGGGCCTGCACGCTACGCCCACGTTCGCAGTGAACGGCCAGGGCCACATCGGCGGCGCCGCCTACACGGACCTCAAGGCGCTCATCGACGCGCAGCTCGCCGCCGGCGCCAAGCAGTGAGGACCGCGGGTGGCTGAGTACCGCATGGAGGGAGCGGCTCTCTACGACCGGAACAAGAACCGGATGGGCTACGCGCGCGAGAGCACGGTGTTCGACGCTGTGAACCGGCGCGTAGGCTACCTGCGCGGCAACGACATCTACGACGCCACCAACCGGCGCATGGCCTACATCAAGGAGCTGGACGTCTACAGCTCCAGCAACAACCGCGTGGGCCGCATCGAGGATTTCAGGAAACGTATCGACAAGGCGCCGGAGGGAAATATTGCTGTCGCCTTGTTGATGCTCCTGGCCAAGCCGGCGGAATAGGGTTCAGGCCAGTTCGACGCGTTCCCTGACCAGCCTCAGGTAGAGCTGTTCGTCTGGCATCTTATTCTCCCGCTGTGCCCGCCACAGCGTCTCTCCCAGGCACTCCAGCATCTGGTGCTCCGTCTCCATCACGTCGCGGGTCTTGGCCAGCAGCGCCGCGTAGGCGGCCTTGATGCCCGGCGGCCGGTCTATCGAGAGCTGCTCCCGGATCGCGATGTGCATGCCCATGTGCAGGAACGGGTTGGTCTCGCCGCCTTCCGGCAGCCAGTCCTTGTCCAGCACTTCGATCCCCTGGTCCAGCAGCGTGTGGTATTCCGGGTGCAGCCGGATCACGTCGGCGATGAGGGTCTCCAGCGCCGTCATGGGCGTGCCGGCCTGCATCTTCCTCCAGACGTCGAAGAACGCCTGGCGTGTGTCGCTGCGGCTCTCGCCGTGGATGCTCATGGCTTGCGCACCATCTTCCTGCTTTTCTTCTTCACGGGCTTGCCGAGCTTGAGCGGGACCTTCAACTCCGGCTTGGTCTTGTGCTGGTATTCGCAGAGGTCCTTGATCACGCACTCCGGGCACTTGGGCTTGCGCGCCACGCACACGTAGCGCCCGTGCAGGATCAGCCAGTGGTGCGCATCCTGCTTGAACTCGTCCGGCGTGGTCTCGGTGAGCCGGTCCTCCACCTGCCGCTCGTTCTTGCCGGGGGCGAGACCGGTGCGGTTCGCGACCCGGAAGATGTGGGTGTCCACCGCGATGGTGGCTTCGCCGAAGGCGGTGTTCAGCACCACGTTCGCGGTCTTGCGGCCCACGCCGGGCAGCGCCTCCAGCTCCTCGCGGGTGCGCGGCACCTCGCCGCCGTGCTTCTCCAGCAGCAGGCGCGCGGCGGCGACCACGTTCTTGGCCTTGGTGTTGTAGAGGCCAATGGTCTTGATGTAGTCCTTGAGGCCGTTCTCCCCAAGGGCCAGGATCGCCGCGGGCGTGCTCGCGGCGGGGAAGAGCTTCGCGGTGGCGAGGTTCACGCTCTTGTCCGTGGCCTGAGCCGAGAGCGACACCGCTACCAGGAGTTCATAGGGCGTGGAGTAGCGCAGTTCTGTCGTGGGCTTGGGATTGGCCGACTTCAGCCGCTCGAAGATCTTCCGGCGCTTCGCTGGGGTCATGGCTTCTGTCCCCGGCGGGCCCGCACCCGTGCCACCGCTGCGGCGATCTCCGCCTGGCGATGGGCTTTTGTGTCCGGCGGCACATCCGCCGGCGCATCCTTCGCGGCCTTCCGCTCGGTTTGGCGCCTCTTATAGGCGAGGTAGCGTTCCCGCAGCGCATCGGCCCGCTCCCGGCCCGCCATGGGGAACTGCCAGCCTTCCAGGCCTTCCGTCATGCCCTGCACGGGTCCGAGCCGGATGCAATCTACGGGGCAGGGCGGCAGGCACAGCCCGCAGCCGGTACAGAGCGCCTCGATCACCGCGTGCATCTGTTTCGCTGCGCCGGTGATGGCATCCACCGGACAGGCTTGGATGCATTTGGTGCAGCCGATGCAGAGGGGTTCTTCGATGACCGCGACGGTGCCGGGCGCGAACGTGCCCACTTCCGCTGCGAGGGGTTTCGGAGGTCGATGCAGCAGTCCCGCGAGCGCGGCGAGGGTCGCCTCGCCGCCGGGCGGGCAGCGGTCGATGTCGGTCTCATCCCGCGCAATCGCTTCCGCATATGAACGGCAGTCTGGATATCCACAGCGCGTGCATTGCGTCTGAGGTAAAAACGAATCGATTTTTTCTGCCAATGCGTTCATGGGCTAAAAGAAAGCGCTCCTGAAACGAGGGTTTTTGGCTCAGGCTAGGCGCGCATGACCGAGGACCCGGAGCGTACTTTTAGTGTACGTGAGGAGTCCGGGGGCATGCGCAACAACGCCTGAGACGAAAAGACCCGTTTCAGGAATTACTTCACGCGCATGCCGGGTTGGGCACCACTGTGCGGTTCGAGGATCCAAAGGTCCTTGCCGCCCGGGCCGGCCGCCAGCACCATGCCCTCCGACATGCCGAACTTCATCTTGCGCGGTGCCAGGTTGGCCACCATGACCGTGAGCTTGCCCTCGAGCTGCTCCGGCGCGTAGGCGCTCTTGATGCCGGCGAATACGTTGCGGGTGCCGTCTCCCAGGTCCAGGGTCAGGCGCAGCAGCTTGTCCGCGCCCTCCACGTGCTCGGCCTTGGCGATGCGCGCGATGCGCAGGTCGATCTTGGCGAAGTCGTCGTAGCTGATCTCGGCGGCGATGGGGTCCATGTTGGATGCCTTGCTGTTGTTCTTGCCGAGGTCCTCCTTCGAGGACTCCACCATGGAATCGATGCGGGCCTTCTCCACCCGCGCCATCATCGGCTTGAAGGCGTTGATCTTGTGGTCCAGCAGCGGCTGTCCGGCGTCCTCCCAGGTCAGGGGCGCCACGCCGAGGAAGGCCTCGGTCTTCACCGCGAGCTCGGGCAGCACGGGCTTCAGGTAGACCATCATCACCCGAAACAGGTTGATGCCGAGGCTGCAGATCTGCTGCACCTCGGCCGGCACCGGCTGCTGCTTGGCCAGCGACCAGGGCTTCTTCGCGTCGATGTACTCGTTCACCCGGTCGGCGATCTCCATCACCTCGCGGATGGCGCGGGAATACTCCCTGTTCTGATAGGCGGAGGCGATGCTGTCCTTGGCGGCCACGGCCTTCTTCAGCAGCTCGTCGTCCGTGAGCGTCTTCGACAGCTTGCCCTGGTAGTGGGTCTCTATGAAACCGGCGCAGCGGCTCGCGATGTTCACGAGCTTGCCCACCAGGTCCGAGTTCACGCGCTGCAGGAAGTCGTCCAGGTTCAGGTCGATGTCGTCGATGCCCGGTCCGAGCTTGGCGGCGAAGTAGTAGCGCAGGTACTCGGGATCGAGGCCCGCGTCCAGGTAGGTGCGCGCCTTGATGAAGGTGCCGCGGGACTTGGACATCTTCTGCCCGTTCACCGTCAGGAAGCCGTGGGCGTAGACCGCCGACGGCGTGCGGAAGCCGGCGCCGGCCAGCATCGCCGGCCAGAACAGCGAGTGGAAGTAGATGATGTCCTTGCCGATGAAGTGGTACACCTCGGCCCGGCTGTCCTTGCCCCAGAAGTCGTCGAACTTCAGGTCCTTGCGCTTGCCGCAGAGGTTCTTGAAGCTCGCCATGTAGCCGATGGGCGCGTCCAGCCACACGTAGAAGTACTTGCCCGGCGCATCCGGGATCTCGAAGCCGAAGTAGGGCGCGTCGCGGGAGATGTCCCAGTCCTGCAGCCCGGCGGCGAACCACTCGTCCAGCTTGCGGGTCACCGCCTCGTGCAGGTGGCCGGGGGCGCGGGTCCAGTCCCGCAGCAGCTTCTCGAAGTCGCCGAGCTTGAAGAAGTAGTGCTGCGACTCGCGCGGCACCGGCCGGGTGCCCGAGATGACCGACACCGGGTTCTTGAGGTCGGAGGGCGAGTAGGTGGCGCCGCAGTTCTCGCAGGAATCGCCGTACTGGTCCGCCGTGCCGCAGCGCGGGCACTCGCCCTTGATGAAGCGGTCCGGCAGGAACATCTTGGCCTGCTCGTCGTACATCTGCTGGATGGTGCGCACGTCGATGTGGCTGGGCTTGGCATCCCGCAGGTTCTTGTAGATGAGCGTCGACAGCTCCCGGTTCTCGTCCGAATGGGTGCTGTGGTAGTTCTCGAAGCGGACGTGGAAGTCCTTGAAGTCCCGCTGGTGGTCCACGCCCACGCCGGCGATGAGCTGCTCGGGCGTGATGCCCTGCTCGCGCGCCTTGAGCATGATGGGGGTGCCGTGCGCGTCGTCCGCCGAGACGAACAGGCAGCGGTTGCCGGCCATGTTCTGGTAACGCACCCAGATGTCCGTCTGGATGTTGCCCACCATATGCCCCAGGTGCAGCGGGCCGTTGGCGTAGGTGAGGGCGTAGGTGACCAGGATGTCGCGCGGTTTCTGCGGCATGGACGGATGCTTTTGGCGGTCTTTTGGGGCGGAAACGCAATTATGCCATAGGCCCCGCGCCGGCCTTGGAGCCCGGACCTAAGTGCTAGAATGCGCCGCCATCGAACCCGCGCGATCATCCATGAGCACCCTCACCCGGGACCGCGTCGAAGCGGCCCTCAAAGGCTGGACCGAACCCCACTTGGGCACGGATCTCGTGACCGCCGGCGCCTTGCGCGCCGTCGAAGGCGGCCGGATCGAGCTGGAGCTGGGCTTCCCACTGGGAGCCTATCGGGATGAGCTCGCCACGAAGGCGGCCGAGCTGCTCAAGGCCGCCGGCTTGGACGCCGAGGTGAAGGTCAGCCAGACCATCCTTTCCCATGCCGTGCAGCGCAACCTCACCCCGCTCAAGGATGTGAAGAACGTCATCGCCGTGGCCTCGGGCAAGGGCGGTGTCGGCAAGTCCACCGTGGCGGTGAACCTGGCCCTGGCGCTCGCGGCGGACGGCGCCGCGGTGGGCATGCTGGACGCGGACATCTACGGCCCCAGCCAGCCGCGCATGCTCGGCCTCTCCGGACGTCCCACCAGCAAGGACGGCAAGCACATCGAGCCGCTCATCGGCCATGGCGTGAGATGCATGTCCATCGGCTTCCTGATCGATGCAGAGCAGCCTATGGTCTGGCGCGGCCCCATGGTCACCCAGGCGCTGGTGCAGCTCATCCGCGACACCCTGTGGGGTGAGCTCGACTACCTCATCGTGGACATGCCTCCGGGCACCGGCGACATCCAGCTCACCCTCTCCCAGCACGTACCGGTCTCCGGCGCCGTCATCGTCACCACGCCCCAGGAGATCGCGCTGCTGGACGCCCGCAAGGGCCTCAAGATGTTCCAGAAGGTGGAGGTGAGCATCCTCGGCGTGGTGGAGAACATGAGCACCCACGTGTGCACGAACTGCGGCCACGAGGAGCACATCTTCGGCAGCGGCGGAGGCGAGAGCCTCGCGGCCCAGTACCAGGTGCCGTTCCTGGGCAGCCTGCCGCTGGACCTCTCCATCCGCGAGCAGGCGGACGCCGGCAACCCCACCGTGGCGGCCGAGCCCCGGGGTACAATCGCCACCCGCTACCGGGAGATAGCGCGCCGCACCGCGGCCCAGTTGGCCCTCGCGGGGAAGGACTATGCCGGGGCTTTCCCCAAGATCGTCATCGAAGACTGAACTCACTCATAATATATAGAGAGAGCCAAGGGATGAGCATCAAAGCAGACAAGTGGATACGCCGCATGGCCGCCAAGGGCATGATCGAGCCTTTCGAGGCGGGCCAGGTGCGCGAGGCCAAGGGCGGCAAGATCGTCTCCTACGGCACCTCCAGCTACGGCTACGACGTGCGCTGCGCCGACGAGTTCAAGATCTTCACCAACATCAACAGCACCATCGTCGATCCCAAGGCCTTCGACGCACGCAGCTTCGTGGACTTCAAGGGCGACTGCTGCGTGATCCCGCCCAACTCCTTCGCCCTGGCCCGCACCGTGGAGTTCTTCCGCATCCCGCGCAGCGTGCTCACGGTGTGCCTGGGCAAGTCCACCTATGCCCGCTGCGGCATCATCGTGAACGTCACGCCGCTGGAGCCGGAGTGGGAGGGGCACGTGACGCTGGAGTTCTCCAACACCACGCCGCTGCCCGCCAAGATCTACGCCAACGAGGGCGTGGCCCAGATGCTGTTCTTCGAGTCGGATGAGGTCTGCGAGACCTCTTACAAGGACCGGGGCGGCAAATATCAGGGCCAGCAGGGCGTCACGCTTCCAAAGACCTGATCAGTTTCCGGCGGAAAGGGATCCGGCGTCGAACGTCGCCTTCTGCAGCGTGAGCGTGATGGTGGCCTTGCCGGTCTGGGCCTGCTGGATCTGGACAGGCAGGTAGTGCAGCTCCGGCGCCAGCCACACGGTGATGGTGCGGCCCCGTTCGGCGTTGTTCAGCTGAACCACCTTGGTCGAATAGGTCTTTCCGGCCGCCTTCAGGGGCGCGTCCGGCAGCGGCTTCGCCGTATAGGCCGTGATCTGCCCGTGGTCCAGCAGCCGGTAGCCGTCCTCGGCGCGGCCCGCGGCCACGTCCGAGGCCAACATGAGCTGGATGAGCTGCACGTCGCTGGTGTTCGGCGTCAGGGGCTTGGCTTTCTGCTGGCCGTTTTCCTCGGTGGTGGCGTTGCGCTTGTCCCAGTCGAAGCGGATGGTTTCGGCATCCTGGGATTTGCCGCTGTCCTCGTAGCGGTAGGAGGCGGGGCGCGGCCGGCCGTCCACCAGCGTGAAGCGGCTCTCCTGGGTGATGGTCGAGCTCGAGAACAGCGAGGCGAGTCCGCTGGCGTGGGCGGCGGACTTGTAGAGGTAGCCGTCGCCGTCGCGGCCCAGGCTGAAGCTGGACGTGCCGAGCCCCAGGCTGTTGCGTTGCAGCGAGTAATCGGCGTGGAACGGCGTCAGCACGTTCTCATCGGCGCGCGCGGCGCCCGCCGCGATCAGTCCCATCGCCAGAAATGCCGTCACGGAAAGCTTGTTCATCGCCGTCTCTCTATTGCTGTTCCTGCCAGGAGAATATCTTTGGCACGCTGAGAGGCGCACCGTCAAACATGACATGTCCGCCGGCGAGCCGCAGCCGCCCGCTGGCGTACCAGCCGATCACCTCGGGGTATATAACGTGCTCCCGGGCCTGGACGCGTACACGCAATGTCGCCTCGTCGTCATCTTTCCTGACCGGCACCGGCGCCTGGGCCACCACCGCCCCGGCGTCCAGCTCTTCTGTGACGAAGTGCACGCTGCAGCCATGCGACGTTTCTCCCGCCGCCAGCGCCCGGCGATGGGTGTCGAGGCCCCGGTACTTGGGCAGCAGGGAGGGATGGATGTTGAGCATCCGGCCCTGGTAGCGCTGCACGAAGGCGGGAGTCAGGATGCGCATGAACCCGGCCAGCACCAGGAGGCCTGGAGAATGGTGGTCTATGCGTTCCGCCAGCGCGGCATCGTAGGTGGGGCGGTCCGGGTATCCCTTCGCCGGCACCGTCTCCGCCGCCACGCCGGCGGTGCGGGCCCGTTCGAGCGCGGTGGCGCCGGCGCGGTCGCTCAGGACCGCGCGCACTTCATAGCCGAACCGGCTGGACTGGTCGAGGATCGCCTGGAGGTTGCTGCCGTGGCCCGAGGCCAGCACCACCACCGGCAGAGTGATAGGTGCCGGCGGCGCCGGCATCAGCGGATGACGACGCCGTCGGTGCCGCGGGCCACGCGGCCGATGCGCCAGGCTTCCTCGCCGGCGGCCTTGAGCGCGGCCAGGGTGCGGTCCGCGTCGGCCGCGTCCACCACCGCCACCATACCCAGGCCCATGTTGAAGGTGCGGTGCATCTCCGGCAGCGCGATGTTGCCTTCCTGCATGAGCCAATCGAACAGCGCCGGCCGCGGCCAGCTCTTCGCGTCTATCTCGACGCCCAGGCCCTCAGGCAGCACGCGCGGGATGTTCTCGGTGAGTCCGCCGCCGGTGATGTGGGCGAAGGCGTGCACCGGCACCTCGTCCAGCAGCTTGAGCAGGGGCTTCACGTAGATGCGGGTCGGCTCCATGAGCCGGTCGATGAGCGAGCGGCCGTCGATCCGCTGCTCGAAGCTCGCGCCGGACACCGCCAGCACCTTGCGGATCAGCGAGTAGCCGTTGGAGTGGGGCCCGGACGAGGCGAGACCGATGAGCGCGTCGCCGTCCTTGACCTTCATGCCGTCGATGATCTTCGCCTTCTCCACCACGCCCACGGCGAAGCCGGCGAGGTCGTAGTCCTCGCCCTGGTACATGCCGGGCAGCTCCGCCGTCTCGCCGCCCACCAGCGCGCAGCCCGCGAGCTCGCAGCCTTTGGCGATGCCGTTGATGACGTCGGCGGCGGTCTCCACGTCGAGCTTGCCGGTGGCGTAGTAGTCGAGGAAGAACAGGGGCTCCGCGCCTTGCACCACCACGTCGTTCACGCACATGCCGACCAGATCCTGGCCGATGGTGCCGTGGCGGCCGCTATCGATGGCGAGCTTGAGCTTGGTGCCGACGCCGTCGGTGCCCGAGACCAGCACCGGCTGCTTGTACTTGGCGGGGAGCTCCACCAGGGCGCCGAATCCGCCCAGGCCCCCGAGCACCTCGGGGCGCTGGGTGCGCTTGGCGGCGGGCTTGATGCGTTCCACCAGCTCGTCGCCCGCGTCGATGTCCACGCCGGCATCACGGTAGGTGAGGGGTTTTTTCGCGGTCATGGGGCTTTCCGGGTCTTCAGGCGGTAAAACCGCTCGCAGCACGGCGGCTTGAGACTGTATATTCTACACGAGCCTTCATTCGACCCGCTGGATGCCCGAGAATATGCCCGTGAACAACCCGGTCCGCGTCCTCGCTTGCTTCTTCGCCGCCGCGCTCTGGCTCGCGGCCACGCCCGCGCGCGCCGCGCTGGTGGGCGGTCTCTACGAGGCGCGCGTGCCGGTGACGGACCAATCCACGTCGCAGCGCAACGCCGCGCTGCAGCAGGCCTTCGACGCGGTGCTGGTGAAGGTCACCGGCAACCGTGCCGCCGTGAGCTCCCTCGCCGCGGGCCTCGGCAGTCCCAACCAGTACATCCAGCAGTACCGCTACGAGCAGGTGCCGGCGGACCCCGCGGTGCCGGGCTCGCTCCCCGGCCTCGTGCTGTGGGCCAAGTTCGACGCCGGCGTGATCGCCAAGGCGCTGCAGGCGGCCCACGCGCCGCTGTGGGGCGCCGAGCGTCCGCGCACGCTGGTCTGGCTGGCGCTGCCGGACGCACCCGGCGGCCGCATCCTCACCGCGGGCGACGGCGGCCCGCTGCTGCAGGCGCTCCTCACCGCCGCCGAGCAGCGCGGCATCGTGCTGGTGTTCCCGCAGATGGACGGCCCCGACCGCGCTGCCGTCGGCGTGCCGGACGTGGTGGGCTTCAATGCCGATCGCCTCGCACAAGCCTCCGCCCGCTACCGCGCCGACGCGCTGCTGGTAGGGAGCCTGGGCTCCGCCGGCGGCGGCCAGTACCTCGGCCGTTGGCAGCTCATGCCGGCGGACCATCCCGAGACCTGGGATACGCCGCCCGGCGACGAGGCGGTGGTGGCGGTCGACGGCGTGCAGACCGCGGCTGACCGCTTCGCGGTGCGCTATGCCATCGTGCCCAACGCCCAGGACCAGGACGGCGTGGCGCTGGAGGTGGACGGCGTGACCAGCCTCGACGCCTACGCCAAGGTGCTCGCCTACCTCGACACTTTGACGCCGGTGCGCGCGGTGCATGTGCAGCGCGTGGCCCAGGGCAGCGTCTTCTACAGCGTGGACATCCACGGCAGCGTGCCCAACCTGCAGTCCGCGCTGGCGCTGGGCGGCATGCTCGCCGCAGCCCCGGCACCCGCGCCGGCGGCCGCCACCGGTATGGCGCCGGCACCCGCCGCCGCGCTGCGCTACAGCTACGTGCCATGACGACCGAAGGCCGCCTCTGGATCCTGGCCGGCGTCATCGCCGTGCTGGCGCTGCTCTACACCCTGGGCCCCATCCTCACGCCGTTCATCATCAGCGCGTTGCTGGCCTGGCTCGGCGACCCGGTGGCCGACCGGCTCGAGGCCTGGAAGTTCCCGCGCGGCCTCGCGGTCACGATGGTGTTCTTCGCCACCTTCATCATCATCGCGCTGCTGGTGCTGCTGATCGGCCCCATGATCGGCCACGAGGTCACCGCCATCACCACCCGGGCGCCGAAGTTCTATGTCTGGTACAACGACATCGCCACCCCCTGGCTCGCCACGCACCTGCATGTGGAGCCCTCGCGCCTGCGCCTGGAGCGCCTCTCTGGGGTCGCCACCGAGAACTTCGCCAACGCCGGCGCGCTCGCCAGCAACACCTTCACCGCCATCACCCATTCCGGCAAGCTCATCTTCACCGCCGTCATCAGCATCCTGCTGGTGCCGGTGATCACCTTCTACTGGCTGCGCGACTGGGACATCTTCAAGGCGCGGGTGGCGAGCCTCCTGCCGCGCGACCACAAGGAAGCCATCTGCAGCATCGCCGTGGAGTGCGAGGGCGTGCTGGCGGCGTTCTTCCGCGGCCAGCTGCTGGTCATGGCCTCGCTCGCGGTCATCTACAGCATCGGCCTCACCGCGGTGGGGCTGGAGGGCGGCATCGCGGTGGGCGTGATCGCGGGCCTCCTGAGCTTCGTACCCTATCTCGGCATCAGCATCGGCGTGCTGCTCGGCCTGTCCTCGGCGGTGCTTCAGGACGGCGACGGCTGGCTGCCCCTGTGGGTGCTGATCGTGTTCGCCGTGGGCCATGGCATGGAAGGCTTCGTGCTCACGCCGCGCCTGGTGGGCGGCCGCATCGGCCTGCACCCGGTGCTGGTGATCTTCACCATCCTCGCAGGCGGCGAGCTGTTCGGCTTCGTGGGCGTGCTGCTGGCGCTGCCGGTGGCGGCCGCCGGCACCGTGTTCGTGCGCCACGCCCAGGAGCGCTACCTGCAGAGTGACATGTACCGCGGCGACCAGGGCGATCTCTATCGCGGTGATGGCGACGGCGGCGGCGAGTCCGGATGAGCGGACCGGTGCTGGAGGGGCAGCTGCCGCTGCCCATGATGCTGGACGGCGGCTCTGACTTCGACGGCATCTTCGCCGGCCCCAACGCCGCGGCCATCCAGGCCCTGCGGGATGCCGCGCTCAAGCCCGGCACGCCCGTGCTTTTCCTGCACGGCGCCGGCGGCACCGGCAAGACCCACCTGCTGCAGGCCGCGTTCCGCGCCGCGCTCGCTGCCGAGCGGAGCGCCATCTACCTGCCCATGGACCAGGCGGTGCTGCTGGACCCTTCCGCGGTGGAAGGCTTCGAGCGCTACGCCTTCGTCTGCGTGGACGACGTGCAGCGCATCGCGGCGGTCGAGCCCTGGCAGCGGGCCTTGCTGACGCTCATCGACGGCATCAAGCAGAGGGGCGGGACCTTCGTCGCCAGCGCCCGCAGCACGCCTTCCGCCATCAAGCGCCTGCTACCGGACCTGGTGTCGCGCCTGTCCTGGGGTCCCGTCTATCACCTTGAACCGTTGTCGGACGAGGACAAGATCGCCGCGCTGCAGCAGCGCGCGCAGCGCCGCGGCTTCGAGTTGCCGGAAGACACCGCGGTGTTCCTGCTCAATCGCCTGCAGCGGGACATGAGCACCCTCTGCGCTACGCTGGACGCGCTCGACACTGCCTCGCTGGTCGCCCAGCGCAAGGTCACGGTCCCGTTCGTCAAGGGGTTTATCGAGAAGAAGCGCTGATACGCTGCAGCTCTCTTAGAGCGGCACTCGCCCCGAAGAACAGCAGGATGCTCAGGAAGATCTCCACCGCACCGTTGATGCTGCGGCTGCCCAGGGTCACGGCGATCCCCTGCGCGAAGTAGCCCAGCGAGAGGAATCCTGCCCAGCCGTAACCTGCCTTGCTGCCGCGGAACAGGAAGGGCGCGAGGATCGCGAGAGGCAAGAGACTCAAGCCTGCCCAGGTCATGCGCACGCCGGCCGGCGCGTGGGCGAGCACGCCGAGCCACAGCCCGAGCCACAACACGAGCGCCAGGAATGCCGCGCGGGCCAGCAGCGCGCCGGTGAGCTTCAGCTTCATTTCGCCTGCAGGCGGCGCGCCACGTCGGCGACCCGCGCCCCCAGCACCTGGCAGAAATGCTTCTCCGCCTCGCTCAGCTTGCGGTCGCTGTTCGCCCCCGCCACGTGGCTCGGGCCGTAGGGCGTGCCGCCGCTGGTGGTCTGCATCAGCTCCGGCTCCGTGTAGGGTACGCCCACCATCAGCATGCCGTGGTGCAGCAGCGGCAGCATCATGGAGAGCAGCGTCGCCTCCTGGCCCCCGTGCTGGGAGGAGGTGGAGGTGAACACGCCGGCGGGCTTGCCGGCCAGCTCACCCGAGAGCCACAGGCCCGCGGTGCCGTCCAGGAAGTACTTGAGGGAGGCGGCCATGTGACCGAAGCGGGTCGGGCTGCCGAGCACGAGGCCCGCGCACTCCTTGAGGTCATCGAGGCTGGCGTAGGGCGGTCCGGCGGCGGGCACCGCGTCTTCCACCGCCTCGCTCACCGGCGAGACCGCCGGCACCGTTCGCAGGCGCGCGGCCATGCCGGCCACGCTCTCCACGCCGCGGCAGACCTGGCGCGCCATCTCGGCGGTGGCGCCGTGGCGGCTGTAGTAGAGCACCAGGATGTCGCTCACGGCAGGATCTCGAGCACCGCTTCGGGCGGGCGGCCGATGCGCGCCTTGTCGCCCACGATCACCACAGGCCTTTGGATCAGTATCGGATGGCTGTGCATGATCTGCACCAGCTGCTTCTCGCTCAGGGAGGGCTCGCCTGCGCGGACGGACTTGTAGGCGTCTTCGTTGTCGCGGATGAGCCCGCGCGCGCCGGTACCGAGCAGTCCCAGGACGCGCTCGATCTCAGCAGGAGAGGGCGGATCCTTCAGGTACTCGACGATCTCCGGTTCGATGTCGCGCTGTTGCAACAGCGCAAGGGTCTCGCGGGATTTCGAGCAGCGTGGGTTATGCCAGATTGTGACTTTTTGCATACGCGGGGATGGAGCAGGACGAGATGCGGAAGTGGCCACACTATAGCTCAAGCCGTCTCGCTTGACGGGCATCGGCAGGCGCTGATAGCGTCCCTCACGCCGATTTTTCCGGTTACCACGGTATCCGCCCCCTGGAGACTGCACACCACATCGCGGCTCGCGGCCTGCGCCTGACGGCGATGCTCGCTGCCATCCTGCTGCTGTTCGCCTGTGCCGGCGCGCCGGTACAGGAGATGAGCGATGCCCGCCAGGCGGTGGCGGCGGCGGAGCAGGCGCTCGCCGACAAGCCGGCCACGCCGGACCTCATCCGCGCCCGCCAGTACCTGCAGGCGGCCCAGGCCGCCCTCGACGCACAGGACTATTCCACCGCCCGCGAGGATGCCCGCCTGGCACGTCAATTGGCGTTGCGTGCCCTGGGCGTGAAACCGGATATCCCGGGCCGTTCCTAGCCGCGATTCGCAGATTTTCCCCGATATTTCCTTATGTTAAGGATGTCGTTTCCTTGACACCGTCTGCACCCGGACGTTAACCTTGCGACACATCATGCGTCTTTTCTGGGATGTGCCGCGGGCTTGAACCTGCGTGCGCACAATAACAATCGAGGTTTGGAGAACCATATGAAGAACGTCCTCAAGCTGTCCGCGGTGCTGTTGCTGGTGGCCGGCTCCCTCGCCGGTTGCGCCAACAACAAGGCCAAGAACGACCAGGCCGCCGCGGCCGCTGCCCAGGCCAGCGCCGCCGCCACCCAGGCCATCAACGATGCCCAGGCGGTGATCGCGGGCGCCCAGTCGCCCTGCACCGACACCGGCAACGCCGCTGACCTCTTGAGCCAGGCCCAGGCCGCCCAGGCCACCGACGCCGCCAAGGCCCAGCAGCTCGCCGCCCAGGCGAAGCAGGTGGCGGGCGACGCCATCAACGGCTGCTACCTGGCCAAGGCCCAGGAGCTCCAGACCCAGGCCCAGGGCTACAAGAACCTGAACGCCGACCAGCAGGGGCGCCTGACCCAGGCCGGTACCTACATCTCCAGCAACCAGGGCAAGCCGGCTTATGACCTGCTCGCCGCCCTCGTGGCCGAGCTGCAGGCCGCCCACATGACCTACAGCGTGGTGCGCGGCGACAGCCTGTGGCGCATCGCCGGCAAGGCCGACGTCTACGGCAACCCCTACCAGTGGCCGCTGATCTACAAGGCCAACGCGGACAAGATCAAGCACGCCGACCTCATCACGCCGGACCAGCAGTTCGACATCGTGAAGAACCCGGCGGCGGCGGACTCCGACGCGGCCGTGAACTATGCCAAGCACCGCGGTGCCTGGCGCGGCCACCGCGCGGACAAGAAGGACAAGAAGTTCGCCGCTGGCGGCAGCAAGTAATCCTTCTCTATCGAGTGATCCGGAAAGGGCCCTTCGGGGCCCTTTCCTTTTGTAGGATGGGGAGATGATCGCCAAACGTTGTTTCGTGTCAGGCAAGGTGCAGGGCGTCTTCTACCGCGCCAGCACCGCCGAGCGTGCCAAGGCGCTCGACCTCACGGGCTACGCGAAGAACCTGCCGGACGGGCGTGTCGAGGTGCTGGCCTGCGGCGAGGAGGGTGCCGTGCAGCAGCTCATCGCCTGGCTGTACCAGGGTCCGCCCAGGGCGGAAGTGGACAGCGTGGAGATCGAAGAGGTGAAGCCGGGACCGGTGCCTGCGGATTTTGGCACGCGCTGAAGCGGATCAGTCCCAATACCATTTGCGGCTGAGCGACTTCAGTACCGCGTCCGAATAGTCGATACCCACCGTGGCGCCGTTGTAGCGCTGCAGCGCGGCGCGGATGTCGCCGTGGGTCTTGCCCAGGTAGTACTTGAGGATCGTGCAGCCCATGCGCAGGTTGGTCTCGGGGTGCACCAGGCTGTCATGCTCGCGGCCGATGAGCTTGAGCCAGAACGGCATGATCTGCATCAGCCCCACCGCGCCGGCGCGGGACACGGCGTAGGGATCGAAGCGGCTCTCCACGTGGATCAGCGCCAGCACCAGCTGCGGCGGCAGCCCGGCACGGCTTGCCTCCGCGTGGATCATCTTCAGGAGCCGGGCGCGCTCGTCAGTATCGGGCACCACGCCGGCGAGCCGCTGGGACATGTCCGCGAGCCAGACCTGCTCGTCGTACTTGTCCTGGAACTCGCTCTTGTCCTGGGCAGCCTGCTGCACCAGCGCGATGAGCTCCGGGTCCGGCTTCGCGAGCCTGGCCCAACTCGCACCCGGAGCCAGCAACGCGGCGGCGCAGAGGAGGGCCGCCGCGGCACGCATCAGGCGGCCTGGAGCTTCTGACGGATGAAGTCCATCAGCTGTGGCGCCAGGATGTCCTGCTTGTCGAGGTCCGTGCGGCCCTTGTACTCGACGGTCCCGGCATCCAGGCCCCGGTCCGAGAGCACCAGGCGGTGCGGGATGCCGATGAGTTCCGCGTCAGCGAACATGGGGCCGGGCCTGAGGTCCCGGTCGTCCATGAACACCGCGTAACCCGCCTCGGTGAGTTCGGCATAGAGCTTCTCGGCGGCAGCCTTGAGCTTCTCGGACTTCGCCATGTTGAGGGGTAGCAGGGCGATGTCGAAGGGCGCCAGCGGCTGCGGCCAGATGATGCCGCGCTCATCGTGGTTCTGCTCGATGGCGGCGGCCACGATGCGGCTCACGCCGATGCCGTAGCAGCCCATCTGCAGCGTCACCTGCTTGCCTTCCCGGTCCAGAACCGAGGCGCCCATGGCCTTCGCGTACTTGTCGCCCAGCGAGAACACGTGGCCCACCTCGATGCCGCGGGCGACGCCGAGCTTGCCCTTGCCGTCGGGGGAGGGGTCGCCCGCCTGTACCTTGCGTAGGTCGACGACGCGGGTCACGCGCGCATCCCGTTCCCAGTTGGCGCCGGTGTAGTGCTTACCCGCCTGGTTGCCGCCGCAGACGAAATCCGCAAGCTGGGCCGCATCCCGGTCCACGATCACCGGTACCGTATCCGGCAGCTTCACCGGGCCGATGAAGCCCGGCTTGCACTGGGCGGCCTTCCAGATCTCGCTCTCGTCCGCCAGCACCGACTCGCCGGGGAGCTCAGGCAGCTTCGCTGCCTTGGTCTCGTTGATCTCATGGTCGCCGCGCAGGCACAGGGCCACGAGGCCCTTCTCGCCGCGCACCAGGATGGTCTTCACGCACTGCTTGGGATCCACCTTCAGGAAGCTCGAGACCTCCTCGATGGTCTTCTGGGTCGGCGTGTCCACCAGTGTGAGCTCCGCCGAGGGAGCAGGGCGCGGACCCTTGGGAGCGAGCGCTTCCGCCAGCTCCATATTGGCGGTGTAGTCGGAGCCGTCCGAGAACACGATGGCGTCCTCGCCGGAATCCGCCAGCACCTGGAATTCATGGGAAGCATTGCCGCCGATGGCGCCGGTGTCGGCCTTCACGGCACGGAACTTCAGCCCCAGGCGCGTGAAGATGCGCGCGTAGGTGTCGTACATGTTCTGGTATTCGGTTTCCAGGCTCGCCATGTCCACGTGGAAAGAGTAGGCATCCTTCATCAGGAACTCGCGGGCACGCATGATGCCGAAGCGCGGGCGGATCTCGTCCCGGAACTTGGTCTGGATCTGGTACACGTTGAGCGGCAGCTGCTTGTAGCTCCGGAGCTCGCCGCGCGCCCAATCCGTCACCACCTCTTCGGCGGTGGGGCCGAAGCAGAACTCCTGCTCCTTGCGGTCGCGGATCTTGAGGAGCTGCCCGCCGAACTTCTGCCAGCGGCCTGTCTCCTCCCACAGTTCCTTGGGCTGCACCGTGGGCATCAGCATCTCGAGCGCGCCGGCCTTGTCCATCTCCTCCCGCACGATGCCTTCCACCTTGTGCAGGACCCTTAGGCCCAGCGGCGTCCAGGTGTAGAGGCCGGCCCCCAGCTTCTTCAGCATGCCGGCGCGGATCATGAGCTTGTGGCTGACCAGCTCCGCGTCGGCGGGGGTCTCTTTGACCGTGTTCAGGGGGAAGCGGGAGGCGCGCATGATTTTGGTGTGGGTTTTATGGCGGAAAGCCCGTATTCTAACGGTCCCGGGCAGCCCGGCCTAGCACTATGCAGCTCTCCTACGACGCCGACATCGATCCCAGGCTCATCCGCGCGCGCCGCGTGGCGGTGTTGGGCTTCGGCGCGCAGGGCCGGGCGCAGGCAGCCAACCTGCAGGATTCCGGCGTGGAGGTGCGCGTGGGCCTGCGTGCCGGCTCCCGGTCCCTGCCCGCCGCCGCCGCCGCTGGTCTCGAGGTCCTCGCGCCCGCCGATGCGGCGGCCTGGGCCGACGTGGTGCTGATGCTCATCCCGGACGAGGCGCAGCCCGGCATCTACCGCGAGACGGTGGGGCCGAACCTGAAGCCCGGCGGCGCGCTGGTCTTCGCCCACGGCTACAACATCCATTTCAAGCGCATCCAGCCCCGCACCGACCTGGACGTCATCATGGTGGCGCCCAACGGCATCGGCGAGCAGGTACGCATGCAGTACCAGGCCGGCCACGGTGTCCCCGGTCTCGTGGCGGTGCACCAGGACGCGAGCGGCGGCGCCCGGGCTCTCGCGCTCTCGCTCGCCTGGGCCCTCGGGCTGGGGCGCGCCGGCGTCGCCGAGTCCAGCTTCCGGGAGGAGACCGAGACCGACCTCTTCGCCGAGCAGGCGGTGCTCTCCGGCGGCCTGACTCATCTGATATCTGCGGGATTCGAGACCCTGGTGGAGGCGGGCTACGCGCCCGAGATCGCCTACTTCTGCTGCCTGCACGAGATCAAGCTCATGGCGGACATGATCTACGCGCGCGGCATCGCCGGCATGCGCGAGTCCATCTCCTCCACCGCCGAGTTCGGCGACTACACCCGCGGTCCGCGCGTCATCGGCCCGGAGAGCCGCGCCGCCATGCGCGCCATGCTCCGGGAGATCCAGAGCGGCGAGTTCGCCGCGGAACTCGCCCGCGAGATGGAATCCGGCAAGCCTGTCATCAAGGCCGGCCGTGCCGCCGCCCGCGCGGCGCTATTGGACAAAGTCGGGGAGACTTTACGTAAGGGCATGAAACGCCGGGACTAAGACAGCCCGCGCCGTTCATGGCATCATGTATGCAGGCACCCAAGAGGCCGTCCGCATGCAGCAGCCCATGACCCCCGATGACGATGTCGAGACCGAGATCGGGGTGGACGAACTCGAGCCCGGCTCTGCCGAGGGCGAGGGTCCCCGCCGCCGCGGCATCTACCTGCTGCCGAACCTGTTCACCACCGCCGGCCTGTTCGCCGGGTTCTATGCCATCGTCGCCGCCATGGCCGGCCGCTTCCAGCCGGCCGCAGTCGCGGTGTTCGTGGCCATGATCTTCGACAGCCTAGACGGACGGGTCGCCCGCTGGACCCACACCGAGAGCGCTTTCGGCAAGGAATACGACAGCCTCGCCGACATGGTGTCCTTCGGCCTCGCACCCTCGCTGGTGATGTACGAGTGGTCGCTGCACTCCATGGGCGACTACAGCTGGGCCTGGGGCAAGCTCGGCTGGATGGCCGCGTTCCTGTACGCCGCCTGCGCTGCGCTGCGCCTCGCGCGCTTCAACGTGCGGGTCGGGATGGTGGACAAGCGCTACTTCCAGGGCCTCCCGAGCCCGGCCGCCGCCGGCATCCTCGCGGGCGCGGTATGGTGCTCCACCGAGAACTTCGACATCCCCGGCTCCGCCTTCGTGGTGCCGGCTTTCATCCTGACGGTGGGCGCCGGCGCACTCATGGTCAGCAGCGTCGGCTACTACAGTTTCAAGGACCTCAAGCTCCAGGGCCGTGTGCCGTTCACGATGCTGCTGCTGGTGCCGCTGCTCCTGGTGGTGGTGTTCCTGTCGCCGCCGAACGTGCTGTTCGTGGGCTTCCTGCTCTACGCCGTCTCGGGCCTGGTCATGGCGCTGTGGCGCCTGCACCTCAGGCTCAAGCGCAAGCCGGCCTGACCCGCCGGACATGGATGCCAAGCGCCTCAGCCGGCTGCATGACCTGGGCGTGACCGCCTGGGCGCCGCGCTCAGGCCGATCAGGCGCTACGCGCTCGGCGCAGCCCGACGCGCGCCCCGCCGCGCCGCGTATCGAGCCTGTCACCGCGGACTTCACGCCGCCGCCGCCTTCCGCCGAGCGGGATGCGGCCATCGCCGCCATGGATTGGACCGACCTCAAGGCGGCGGTGAAGGGCTGCACGATCTGCGGGCTGCGCGCCGGCTGCACCCAGACCGTGTTCGGCGTGGGCGACGAGTCCGCACGCTGGATGGTGGTGGGCGAGGCCCCCGGTGCCGACGAGGACAAGCAGGGCGAGCCTTTCGTGGGACGCGCCGGCCAACTCCTGAACTCCATGCTGGCGGCCATCGGCCTGAAGCGCCAGCAGGTGTACATCGCGAACATCCTGAAGTGCCGGCCGCCCGGCAATCGCGATCCCAAGCCCGCGGAGGCGGAGCTCTGCCGCCCCTACCTCGAGCGCCAGATCGCACTGGTGAAGCCGAAGATCATCCTCGCGGTGGGCCGCATCGCCGCCCAGAACCTCCTGCACACCGAGACCACCATCGGCCGCCTGCGTGGCACCGTGCACCAGCTCGGCGGCACGCCGGTGGTGGTGACTTACCATCCGGCTTACCTGCTTCGCTCGCCCGGCGAGAAGCGCAAGGCCTGGGACGACCTCAAGCTCGCGGTGGCCACCGCCAAGGCGGGCGGATGAACGCCCTGGCCATCAACGAATCACCGCTGTGCCGGCCCATGCACGAGGGTGACGTGCGGGCGGTCATGGACATCGAGCGGCGCGCCTACGAGTTCCACTGGACCGAGGGCATCTTCCGGGACTGCCTCAGGGTCGGCTACTGCTGCTGGGTCATGGAGCTGCACGGCACCGTGGCCGGCTACGGCATCATGTCCCTGGTGGTAGGCGAGGCGCACCTGCTCAACATCTGCATCGCGCCGGAGTGGCAGCAGCGGGGCTACGGCCACATGCTGCTGGAGCACTTCATGGAGCTGGCACGGGAGCGGGGCGCGAGCCAGATGTTCCTCGAGGTCCGGCTCTCCAACACCGTGGCCTTGAACCTGTACCGAAACCGCGGCTTCAACGAAGTGGGCATGAGGAAGAACTACTACCCGGGCGTCAGCGGGCGTGAGGATGCCTTGATTCTTGCTACGGAGTTGTAGCGCTTCCCGCAAAAGCTACTGCGCTTGGCATTACTTCGTTGCGGTCCGGCTCGCGGTCCTCACGTACACCAAGAGCACGCTCCGGCCGCTCGCCTCCCGCGCCTCGTACTGCCTTCGCTCGTCACGCTTTTGCGGAACCGTATTTCTAATCCTGCGGCCTACATTCAGGTAAAATACGCGCCTTTCGTTCCAGGCCCACGTCCATGTTTGACCAGGAAATCCAGCGTAGGCGGACGTTCGCGATCATCTCGCACCCGGACGCCGGCAAGACCACCCTCACCGAGAAGCTGCTCCTGTTCGGCGGCGCCATCCAGCTCGCCGGCGCGGTCAAGGGCCGCAAGGCCTCGCGCCATGCCACTTCCGACTGGATGAAGCTGGAGCAGCAGCGCGGCATCTCCGTCACCTCCTCGGTGATGCAGTTCCCCTACGGCGACTGCATCGTCAACCTGCTGGACACCCCCGGCCACGAGGACTTCTCCGAGGACACCTACCGCACCCTCACCGCGGTGGACTCGGCCCTCATGGTCATCGACTGCGCCAAGGGCGTGGAGGAGCGCACCATCAAGCTCATGGAGGTGTGCCGCCTACGCGACACGCCCATCATGACCTTCATCAACAAGCTCGACCGCGAGGCCCGCGACCCCATGTCGCTGCTGGACGAGGTGGAGCAGGTGCTCAAGATCCGTTGCGCGCCCATCACCTGGCCCATCGGCATGGGCCGCGCTCTCAAGGGCATCTACCACTTCGGCACCGACCGCATCCACATCTACGAGGGCGAGAAGAGCGGCAAGCTGGGCGAGACCCGCGTGATCCAGGGCCTCATGAGCGCCGAGGCCACCGAGCTCCTGGGCTACGACGCGGACAGCTACCGCGCCGAGGTGGAACTGGTGAAGGGCGCCTCCCACGCTTTCGACCTCGGGGAGTACCTGGCCGGAAGGCTCACGCCGGTGTTCTTCGGCTCCGCCATCAACAACTTCGGGGTGCGCGAGCTGCTGGATGGCTTCGTCGCCAGCGCGCCGGGCCCGCGCGCCCGCGCCACCCTGAGCCGCGAAGTCAGCCCGGTCGAGGAGAAGCTCACCGGCTTCGTGTTCAAGATCCAGGCCAACATGGACCCGCAGCACCACGACCGCATCGCCTTCGTGCGCCTGTGCTCGGGGCGCTACACGCCGGGGATGCGCGTCAGGCACGTGCGCATCGGCCGCGAGGTGAAGATCGCCGACGCCCTGACCTTCATGGCCGCCGAGCGCGAGCGGGTGGAGGCAGCCTATGCCGGCGACATCATCGGCATCCACAACCACGGCACCGTCGCCATCGGCGATACCTTCACCCAGGGCGAGGACCTGACCTTCACCGGCATCCCCAATTTCGCGCCGGAGATCTTCCGCCGCGTGGTGCTCAAGGACCCGCTCAAGTCCAAGGCCCTCAGCAAGGGCCTGGCGCAGCTCTGCGAAGAGGGCGCGACCCAGCTCTTCAAGCCCATGCGCAACAACGACCTTATCCTGGGCGCGGTGGGCCTCCTGCAGTTCGATGTCGTGGCCTTCCGGCTCAAGGAGGAGTACGGCGTTGAATGCGTGTTCGACTCCATACCGGTGGCCACCGCCCGCTGGGTCGAGGGCGACGATGCCAAGCGCCTGCAGGAGTTCCGTGACAAGGCCTTCGACAACCTGGCGCTGGACCACACCAACAGCCTGGTGTACGTGGCGCCGACCATGGTCAACCTGCAGCTCACCCAGGAACGCTGGCCCGAGCTTCGTTTCCGCAAGACCCGCGAGCACGGCACGGACACCGCCGCCGCCGCATAGTCATTCTGTCGCGAGGCCATGCTAGGCTAGCCGCTCACAACGGGGAGACGGCACCATGGCACTACTGACCCGCAAGGTGAAAGGCTGGGCGCTCTACTACTGGGGCAACCACGCCTTCACCACCGCAGTCGTCACGGTGTTCTTCCCGATCTTCTTCAAGGACTACTGGAACCACGGCGTCGATCCCAGCCTCAGCACCTTCCGCCTGGGCCTCGCGAACTCCCTCTCCAGCCTGATCGTGGCGTTCTCGGCGCCCATTCTCGGGGCCATCGCCGACAAGGGCGGCCACAAGAAGCGCTTCCTGCTGGCCTCCGCGGTCATCGGCGCCGTGCTGGTGTTCCTGCTGCACTTCGTAGGACTCGGCCAGTGGCAGCTCGCCATGGCCTTCTACATGGCGGCGAACGTCTGCTACTGGTGGGGCAACGTGTTCGGCGATTCCATGCTGGTGAGCGTGGCGGAGCCCGGCAAGTTCGACATGACCTCCGCGGTGGGCTACTTCGCCGGCTACCTGGGCGGCGGCCTGTTCCTCGTGGTGGGCGTGGCCATGAGCCTCAAGCCCGCGCTGTTCGGCCTGCCGGACGCGGCCGCGGCGGTGAAGCTCATCCTCATGCTGGTCTCGGTGTGGTGGCTGCTGTTCGCGCTGCCCATGTGGTTCTGGGTGCCGGAACCGGCCGCGGCCGCCTCGGGCGAGCCCTTCATGCTCTCGGTGCGCCGCGGCTTCGCGCAGCTGGGCGAGACCTTCCGCCATGTGCGCAGCTACAAGCCGGTGTTCATGTTCCTCGTGGCCTACTGGGTCTACATCGACGGGGTCAACACCATCATCCAGATGGCGGTGGACTACGGCAAAGCCATCGGCTTCAGCACCGCCGACCTCATCCTGGCGGTGCTGCTGGTGCAGTTCGTGGGTGTGCCGGCGGCGATGCTGTTCGGCCGTATCGGCGAGCGCATCGGCCCCAAGCGCGGCATCTTCATCGGCCTCGCGGTCTACGTGTTCGTCTCGGTGTTCGCCGCCTTCATGCACACCGCCTGGCAGTTCTACCTGCTGGCGGCCATGGTGGGGCTGGTGCAGGGCGGGGTGCAGCTCCTCAGCCGCTCTTACTACGCGCGGCTGGTGCCGCCGGAGCGGGCCGGGGAGTTCTTCGGCTTCTACAACATGCTGGGCGAGTTCGCCGCCATCATCGGGCCGGTGCTGATCGGCGTGGTGAGCGTCGCCACCCACAACCCGCGGGTCTCCATCCTGTCGGTGATCCTGCTGTTCGCCGTGGGCGCCGCGCTGCTGACCCTGGTGAAGCCTGCTAGCGGGAAGGCCGGCGTGGCGGCTTGAAGGAGCGTACGAGGCGGCGCAAGCCGCGCGCGTCGCCCCGCTCCTCGTAGCGCAGCTCCACGTAGCAGCCGGTGATCGCCATCACCTCTCCCGCGAGGTCGGCGCGGGCCGCGGTCACCCGCGCCGCATAATCCAGCGGGCCCTCGTAGGCCGCCCGTGGAAGCCCCAGCCGTGCGAGGCGCGCGCAGAAGCGCGCGTACTCGCGGGCCACCGGCGGCAGCGGCGGCGGACGCCGCTCCCACACGAGGTACAGCCAGTAGAGCGCCATCAGGCCGCCCACGAGCCCCCCGAGCACCAGCGCGAGTTGCAGCCAGTCGCCGTACCGGAGGCCCACCTTGTTGAAGAACTTCGCCTGCAGCTCCGGCCCGTAGGCCAGCACCCAGTTGTTCCACCCGCTGTTGAGCGCATCCCAGCTGTTGCGCATAGCGCCCAGCCAGGGATAGCGCTGGTACATGGAACCGGCGATATCCTCTGACGCCAGCGAGTCGGCGATGCCTTCTTCCACCCGCGCCGGATCCACCGCGCCGGTCGGGTCCACCCGGATCCAGCCCTTCTTCGCGATCCACACCTCGGCCCAGGCATGGGCCTCCTGCTGGCGCACCACGTAGTACTCGTCCAATGGGTTCTGGCTGCCGCCCTGGTAGCCGATCACCACGTGGGCGGGGATGCCGGCGGCGCGCATCAGGAACACGAACGCGCCGGCGTAGTGCTCGCAGAAGCCGCGGCGGGTCTGGAACAGGAACTCATCCATGCGGTTGCCGCTGGTGAGAGGCCCCGGCTGCAGCGTGTAGTGGAACGGCTGGTCGTGGAACATGGCGAGGGCGTCGCGCACCACCTCCTCGGGGGAGGCGGCCGAGGCGCGCCACTGCGCTGCCAGGCTGCGGGTCTCGGGGTCGCCGCCGCGCGGCAGCGCCAGGTCCCGGTGCAGCATCCAGCGCGGTGTCTCGGCGCCGTAGCGGGAGCGGGTGTTGGAAGTCACCTCATAGAGCTTGCGCTCGGTGACGGCGCCGCGGGCCTGCACCTCGTAGCTCGCCGAGAGCTGGGTCTCTGCCGGCAGCTTCACCGGCAGGTCGAGGGTGTAGAGCAGCGGCAGGTTGTTCGGTTCCAGCGTCACCTGGTAGTGGATGGGCGCGCCGCTGCTCACGGCGCTGGGCTCGCCGCGCCAGGGCAGGTTGCCGCTGCTCCAGGTCTTGCCGTCGTACTCGTGCAGCACCAGGGCGCGCCAGTAGAGCTGGTTGCGCGGCGGTGCCGGGCCATCGAACTTCACGTGGAACGCCACCTCGTCGGACTGCGCGAGCTGGCTCAGGTCCCCCGGCGACATGCTGGTGGTGAGTCCGGTCAATCCGGCGTGCTTGATGGAGCCGAAGCCCCACAGCGGCCCCGAGATGCGCGGGAACAGCAGGAACAGCGCTGCCGCCATGGGCAGTGCCGGCAGGAGGAAGCGCGACACGCCGCGCACCGCCGTGGCGAAGCTGCGTTCCGGGTCCGGGTGCGCCACGTTGAGCAGTGCCACGGTGGCGAGCCATACCGCCGGCAGCATGTAGAGCGCGAGCTCGATGTTCTGGTCGTAGAGGAAGTTCGCGATGCCCAGGAAGTAGGCGATCACCACCAGCATGAAGTAGTCCCGCAGGCCCTTGGCCTCCATGAGCTTGAGCATGGCCAGCAGCAGCAGCAGCGCGGTGCCGGCCTCCGGGCCGTTGAGCGTATGGAATGTGGCGAGCACGCCGGCGAAGCAGAGCAGTGCCAGCGCGTAGCGCGGGTAGCGTCCCGGCAGCTTCCAGCCGCGCTGTTCCACGAGTACGCGCCAGGCCGCCAGCAGCGATGCACAGATGCTGATCCAGGGCGCGAGGTGCAGCGCGTGGGGCGCGGCCATCACCGCCAGCGCCAGCAGCGACCAGCCGAGGCGCTGGCGCTCCAGGCTGCGCTCCTCTTCCATGGGCATGATCACCGCGCTCACGCCGCTTCCTCTTCGTCGGCGATGGAGATGCCGTGCAGCGCCAGCGCCTCCAGGCAGCGCAGGCGCTGCTCCTCGCCGGCCGCCGGCGGGAACACCGCCCCGGGGAGCTTCATGCCATAGGCCATGCCGGCGGCATGGGCGTTCAGCACCCAGCGGCACAGCACCGAGAGGCGGGTCTCGTCGTCGAGCCCGGCGAGGTCCGCCCAGTCGAACCAGCGGGTCTGCTGGCCGGTGCCCGAGAAGCGCTTGGTCAGGAGTTCCTGCTGGCGGCTCGAGGCCTTCCAGGCGATGCGACGCGGCGAATCGCCGCGCTGGTACTGGCGCAGGCCGCTGAAGTCGTCCTCGCCCTGGTCGTTGGGCTTGCCCAGGCCCTGGCCGCCCAGCGGCTCCGGCAGGGGCGGCGCCTGTTCCGCGGGTGCGGGATACACCAGCACCTTCCAGTCCATGTAGATCCAGCTCCAGGGACGGAACAGGCCGAAGGGATAGCTGCTCTCCAGCGCCAGGCGCCCGAGCGGCTGCCAGCCGCGGCGGGCGGTGGCGAGCGGCACCGGCGCCAGGTTCTGGCCCGCCGCCGGCACGTCGCTGGTGATGGTGCGCTCGTCCTGCTCGGCGCTCAGGGTCACGGCCACGCGCGCGTGACGGCCCGGGTTGTGCACCGCCACGTGGAAGCGCGCGGTCTCGCCCGCGAACACGGGCTCGGCATGGGCCGCCACCAGCTCCAGGCCCAGCAGGTTGGAGTGCGACGCGTGCATGGCGATGACCGCGAGGGAGGCGAGCAGGAAGGTCAGCATGAAGCCCATGCTGTTGGCGTAGTTCATGGAGCCGAGCAGCATCACCAGCAGGGTCAGGCCGAACAGGAAGCCCTGCGGCGTGGGCAGGATGTACAGCCGCCGCTGCACGATCGTGACACGCCGTCCGTCCGGGCCCTGGCGGCTCTTGGCCCATTCCCGGATGCGGCGGCGGAGATACGCGCGCGCCTTGGCGAACATGGCTTAGGGGATCGGGACGGCTTCGAGCAGTTCACGCGCGAGCTGCGCCGCCGGCGGCGCCTCGCGGCCGCCGCGCGGATGCAGCCTATGGCCCGCCACGCCCGGCAGCACCGCCTGCAGGTCCTCGGGCAGCACGCCGCTGCGGCCCGCCAGCAGCGCCCACACCTGGGCCGAGTGCTTGAGGCCGAGCGCCGCGCGCGGCGACAGGCCGTTCTCGAAGCGGTTGCCCTCGCGGGTGTAGCGCACCAGCGCCTGCAGGTAGTCGAGGAGCGCGTCCGAGACGTGCACGCGCGAGGCGGCCTCGCGCAGGGAGGCGAGGTCGCGCGGCTCCAGCGCGGGCTTGAGGTCCGCCAGCACCTCGCGCCGGTCGCGGCCGCGTAGGAGGTCGCGTTCCGCGTCTTCGCCCGGGTAGCCGAGCTCGATGCGCATCAGGAAGCGGTCCAGCTGAGACTCCGGCAGCGGGAAGGTGCCCACCTGCTGCAGCGGGTTCTGGGTGGCGATCACGAAGAACGGCTGCGGCAGCGCGCGGGTCTCGCCGTCCACGGTCACCTGGCGCTCTTCCATGGCCTCGAGCAGGGCGCTCTGGGTCTTCGGGGTGGCGCGGTTCACCTCGTCGGCGAGGATGAGTTGGGCGAAGATCGGTCCGGGGTGGAAGCGGAAGCTCTCGCTCTGGCGCTCGAAGATGGAGGCGCCGATGATGTCGGCGGGCAGGAGATCGCTGGTGAACTGGATGCGCTGGTAGCTCAAACCCAGCACCCGCGCCAGCGCGTGGGCCAGCGTGGTCTTGCCTACGCCCGGTATGTCCTCGATGAGGAGGTGCCCGCCCGCCAGCAGGCAGGCGATGCAAAGGCGGATCTGCGCGTCCTTGCCGAGCACGATGCGGTTGGCTTCCGCCAGCGCCTGCTCCAGCTTGCGCATCTGTGCGGCGTATTGGGCCGGCTGCAGGCGGCTCTCCGCCGCCACTGCCCGCGTGTCCGCGACCATAACTACCTCCGGTTAGACCTTATGCCAAAAGACCCGGGCAGTCCATGGACTGCCGGGCGGCGGGGAAGTTCCGCGCGGGGCTTGGGTCTTCAGCGCGCTTCCGGCTTGCGCTTGCCCTGGGAGCGGACGAAGGGCTCGATGCCGGCGGCCCGCAGCAGCTCCTTGTGGATGCGCGAGACGCGCTCCACCTGGCCCTTGGCGGGGAAGCGCTCGTAGAAGCCCTCGGCCCGGAACATGCGCTTCTGCTCGGTCCAGGGCGCGAGACGCTTGGTCCAGCGCTCCAGCCGGCCGTTCTCCGGCGTCGCGTCCTGCGGCGCCAGGTCCGCGCACACGCGCAGCTGGGCCTTCAGCGTCACCGAGGTGGTGATCATGTAGGAGTTGTGGCCCCAGGCCTCGCCCCAGACCGTCTCGGCCGCCTTGAGGAAGTCGCGCACCACCCGGTAGAAGCGCTCTGCCTCCTTGTCGTCGGCGCCGCGCCGCTCGATGGACTTCCAGTCTGCGCTGATCCAGCGGTTGAGCTCGTTGAACAGCTCCGCCTGCAGGATCCACTTCTGGCGCTGGGCGCGGCCGCCCAGGCGGTTGATGCGGTAGCGCAGCGGGCTGTCGCCGCTGGAGTAGAGCTTCTCCACGATGCGCGCGGCGAACTTCTTCTCCGGCGCCGCCCAGGACACGCGCTCGTACAGGTCGATGAGGTGGCTCTTGTTGATGCGCGTCGGGGTCGAGTTGATGATGACGAACATCTCGGTGGCGAAGTCCTCGCTGCGCCCGTCGAAGATCACGCAGGGCACGCTGATGGTGCGGGCCTCGCCCGGGCGGTCCTTGCGGTAGAAGTTCAGGGCCGCCAGGCGGTGCTGGCCGTCGATGATGAGGTACTTGCCCTTGGGCTCCTGCAGGTGGCCGACGCTCTCGAAGCCCTGCATGGGATCGAAGTCCAGCCGCTCGTTGGTGAACAGCAGCACGGTGCCGGGGATCGGCGGCTGGCTGGCGGCGGTCTCGTAGAAGTTCTTGAGGGCCGCCACCTTGGCGCGGCCCAGCTGGCGCTGGAAGGCCTTGTCGGAGTGCTCGATGTGCCCGATGAACTCGGCGATCTCGTCGCCCTCGGCCGGCTTCTCCGGGGCGATCTGCTCACCCTCGCCGTAGAAGCGGCTGATGAACTGCACCTTGGCCAGCAGGTCCTCCACGGGATAGGCCGCGAAGTAGAACACGCCGTCTTTCTGTCGGACCTGGGTCGCCAGCATGGGGGCCTCCGGTAGGGGGCAACATCATAAACTGCACTACCCCCCGGGGTACACCGGAAGCCCGAGCCGGTTACGGGGTGGTTGCCGCCGTGCCGAGGTTCAGGGCCTGCACCAGGGCATGGGTGAAGCGGGCCCGCGCGCGCATGTCCAGGTGCGAGCCATCCGGGCAATAGAAGCCCCTGAGTGCGGGCGCGTCCTCGAAGTTCAGGGCGGGGGCCGCCACGGCGGCCGTGAAGCGGTCCCAGAACAGGGCCCGCGGGAAGCGCTTGTCGTCGATGAGCCGGATGTAGCCGCTGGTGGGATAGGTGGCGTAGATCACCTTTCCACCGTGGGACTGGATGGCGCGGGTCATCTCCGCCATGGCCGGCAGGGACTCCAGGAACAGCCGGTCGTCGAAAGGCGGCAGCGCGGCGATGCGGGCGGCGAAGTCCCGCTCGATGTCCCGGTAGGAGCGTCCCTCCGTCGGTACCGCCTGCCCCAGGTTGCGCATGATGCGGCCATAGTAGAAGGCCGGCTGCGGCACCCGGCTGTAGTCCGCCAACACCTCCCGGTCCGGCAGCATCCGCAGGTACTGGGGCGTGGGGCCCTTGTGCAGGATGCGCAGGCGCAGGGCCGTGAGCGGCCGGGTGCCGTCGGCATAGCTGCGCAGGTGCCCGTGCAGGAAGTCCGCGAGCCAGGCCTCGCTGCGCTCGAAGTCCGGCAGTCCGAGTCCCTGCTCGTAGGCGCGTTGGTAGTCATAGGCGGCGTCCCGCTTCGCGGGCACCGTCAGCACGTTCTGGGCGAAGTCCACCAGTACCGTGCCCGTGATGCGCGGATCACCCGCCAGGCCCTGGAGCACCGGCACGAAGGAGCTGCCGTCCACCGCGAGCTGCACGGGCTCGAGTCCCGTCTCGCGTCGCAGCGTGTCCAGGTCCGTGTCCAGCAGCACGCGGGAGCTGCCCACCAGGATCAGCGCACGGCTGCCCAGGTGGGCCGCGCGCTCGCGTTCGCGCATCCACAGGCCCGCCGAATCGATGACGCTGGGCTTGAAGCCGCGCGCCCCCAGGCGCAGTTCCATCACGCCCATGAAGGCGGCCAAGATCGCGAGTCCACCGCCCAGAACTATGCCCCAGTGCAACCGGGGCAGGCGTTGTTGCATAAAGTTATTGGAAGAATTACTTATGGAATTCAAAGTCGCAATACATCTGCGCGACTAGCGCGGTTCGATTACTAATATGGTCCCATGCTCGTATGTACGCCAAATCTATATGGCCGTATGGGTTCCAGTCAAAGAAATCGACGAAGTAATACCGCACTATTTCTGACGTCTTCAATACCACGGGCATTTCCCAGGTCATATTCTGATTCGCATCGCGATTCCCGAATTGAATAGGAATTTCTGTTAGATGTTGTCTAGGTCGGACGACAATCCTTGATGATGGTTTGCTGTGGTAATTGTTTGCTTCTGCAGAAGCCCCACGTCTATCTAGTATCAGCGTTCGAAATAATTCCCGCTCGATAGACTGGAATGCAATCAACTTCTCTGGCGATCTCGGTTCTTCCAAGTCCAGAAAATAGACATTCCAGATATGGCGCAATGCTTCTTTAAATCGAAGCATATCTTTCGTTATGTTATCCATAGACTACCTTAGTGTCCCTTAAGTCCTTGACTTGGCCGGTCGGCATAACACATGCATGTGGCGGGATCTTGATTATATTTTATTTCATGCCAAAACCCGTTCGGATGGCCGTGGCCCGGGCCTGGCACATACCACTTTATTCCTGGTGGGCACGGCTTGCAGTTTCCTTTACAGTCGCGACCTGGATTGACATCAGGAAGTACAGGCTCAGAATGCATCGCGTTATATAGTTCCCAGGCAGCCCACGCTGCTGAACCCACATATACAGCTGCTGCGACGGCATCTGCAATTGGATTCTCAGGTCCACCAAGCACGATGTCAGTTGCGACGGCTGCGCTGAATGGCGATTTACCAGATGGATCTGCGTTCGCTACGGGATTCTCGTATGCATACCCATACGTATTTATTCCGCCACCAAGGCCAATAGGGTCGCTCTCGCTATATCTACCAGTGCCTGGGTCATAGTCTCGATAATAGTTATAGTTACGCCCCGTTTCTGCATCATAGTACTGGCCGGGGAATCGCAAGTTGTACGTCAAGCCGCCTGTGGGCATTCCGGCACCAAATGGATCACTATTCCAATTCCACATGACGCTATGGCTTGCATTCGTCACGGCTCTAGGCGCATTAAGCTGATCTGTCTGTACATAGTAGAGGGCGACTGGATCAATGACGCCAATCGGTCTGCCATCAAGCCAGATATGTTCCTGGACTAAATTTCCGCCGCTATCGTACTCACCAAGCAGGTTCCCACTCTCGTCATAGACGAATAGTGATGCGCCGGCAGTCGTAGCTTTCCCTGTACGCTGCCCCAATCCATTGTAGGTGAACGTTGCCACAGTAGTGCTGGTAGCGATATCCGTCACTGTGTCCAGCCGCTCCGTGTCCGCATAGGCATACTGATTGGTGCCGTCATCATCCAGTGCGCCGATGCTGTTGTAGCTATAGCTGGCTGTAGTAGCGCCACTGATGCTCTGGAGCTGGTTGCTGAGAGTATCGATGGTATAGGCGGCAGTACCTGCGCCATTGATGAGTGAAGTGCGGTTGCCATCGGCATCGTAGCTATAGGTCAGGCTGCCGTAACCGCCGGTGCCACTGACTGCCGAAGTCAGCTGGTTTAGGCTGTCGTAACCCAGTGTCTGACTGTTGGTGGTCGTGATGCTGTCGGTAATGCTAGTGATGTCATCGTTGGCGTTGTAGCCGAACGTCAGCCCCTGGATGCTAGGGATCGATATGCCGGTCATCCGGTAATCCAGATCATAGGTCCGGGTTTCCACAAGGCCATTGCCATAGGTCAGGCCAGAAACAGGGCCGAACGGCTTATAGGTGATGTAAGAGGCGACAGTATTGCTATTTCCCGTCACCGTAGTAATGCGCCCCGTGCTGTCTCGGGTATAGCTCACCACCATGCCGCTGGGGTAGGTGATGCTCGCCAAGCGGTTGGCAAGATCATAGCCATATCCCACCGTGAAGGTCTGTCCGCCTTCCACCACCACCTTCTGGGTCAGGTTCGTCCAAGCGTCATAGGTGTATGTCGTGGTGCCGCTGGCATCGGCGATGCCTGTGAGGTGGCCCTTACCGTAGGTCCCCGAATCATACGTGTAAGTAACGTTCTTGCTGGTATCGGGATAGCTGATGGATGTGAGCCTGTTCAAGGAGTCATAGGTGTAGGTCGCAGTGACGCTGGCGTTATTGGTCTTGGTCAGGCGGTTGGCGGCTAGATCATGGGTATAAGTCGTCGTGCCCGTATCGGGGCTGTCCAGTTCCACCACATCCCCAAAGGCATCGTAGTCATAATGGGTATTGAGGCCGCGAGGGTCGGTGACATCCGTAGTGTGGTCCAAAGCATCCAGCGCATAGGTGGTTACCCCACTGGCAGGATCAGTGACCATCGTCAGGCGATTTAAGGCATCGAATGTTTGGCCAGTCGGATTTGTCATCGGATCAGTGATGATGGTTGGATTTCCCAAACCATCATCCGTATAGGTCGTCGTCTGGCTCATGCCGCCGATGATTTGGTAGAGATAGCCCTTGTTGTCATGCACGCGGCCCAAGGTCTTGACGATATTGCTTGCCGGATCCTTGGTCTGTTCCGTAGTGCGATTACCCAAATTATCCAACGTATAAACAATCTGGTTGCTTAGATTGTCGGTTATGCTCGTGATCCTGTGGGCGTTGTCATAGCCGTATTGCAGATACGCCCCATCAGGCAGAGTGACCTTGGTCAGATTGCCGGCGAGATCATAGGTAAACTGTGTAGTCTCGGTGGTGTTCACCGTCTTAGTTAGCAATCTCTGGCGAAGGTCGTATGTCAACGCCGTGGGTACGCCGTTGGGATCCACGATGGTCGTGGGATAACCGTTGCTGTCGTATGCGGTGATCTGGCCCACTTGGCTCAAGGCATTGGTGACGCTGCTAAGGTCCCCTGCCGGCGTATAAGCATAAGTGGTCACATCGCTTACATCGGTACGCGGACCATCTACCGTATAGATCAGGTTCTGAGCATTGTAGGTATAGGTGGTAGTGCGCGCTTCGCTCGTGACCGTGTCGGTTACCGTCTTGGTGAGGACGTACCCAGCGGTGTTGTAAGTGTAGGCCGTGGTGCGACCCGGTTCGGTGATGAGCGTAGGCAACCTGAGAGCAGTGTCCCAGGTGGTGGTGATGGTACGTGCCTGAGCTGAGCCATAAGCTTCAGTACGAGAAGTCTCAAGACCTGTACTGTCATGCACATAGTTAGTAACGTTGCCGTTGTAATCCGTGATACTGCTGACGTAACCATTGGCGTCGTAGCTTACGCTCTGGCTCGTGTCACCGCACTCGGTACAAGGTGCCGAAGAACCCGTGATTAGGTTCACCATGTTCACAGTGGTGAACGTCAGGTGCCTGCTAAGCCCCGTGGGCTCGGTCACGTCAGCGCTGCCATCCACGTTGTAGACGATGCTGAAGCTGTCCACGCCGCCCGCATGTTCGGATGATGTGGCCTGGCCCTGGGCGTTGTAGCCCCAGGTGACGTAGCGGTTGTTGTTCTCGTCCGTGATGCCGGTCAGAGCCCGGGTGAAGGTGGTGTTCTCGTAGAGATACTTGACGATACTGTTGTCCGGGTACTTGATCTGGCTGATGCTGCCATTGGTGCCATAGCTGAAGGTATATGTCCCGTTTGCCGGGTTCTTCATGGTGAGGACGCGCTTCAAGCCGTCATAGGTGAAGGTCAGCGTCCGTCCTGCAGGGTCGGTAATGGTGGTCAGGCGATCGGCGCCGTCATAGGTATAGACTTGCTGCAAGCCTCCCGGCTTGCGCACGATGGCGAGCCGGCCCTTGACATCGTAGAACTCCGTATAACCGTCGTCCCGGCGGTATTCATATCCCGTCCAAACGCTCAGGGGCGATGGCAGGTGATCGATGAAATAGAGCTGTCCCTTAGTACCTGGTTCCGGAGTCGCAGCTGTGCCGTCAGGAGCTGCGGAAGAGCTATATCGGAACACCGATTGGCTGCCATCCGCATGCCAAAGCATCAACTCCACGTAAATCGGCGCACTGGCTTCGGGACAGCTATAGATCTTGAATGGGGACACGGTCGACTGGCACGTGGTCGTGCCATTCCAATAGGGGTTGACGTAGAGATGGCCCGCCACGTTGCTGGTCCAACCGTAACCCAAGTTCTCAATGGCGCCATGGATGGCCGTTGTGCCCGCATTGGCGAGGGTACTGTTGTATGTCCGGGTGAACTCCAGCGGGAACGCTCCACCTCCCTTGAAGTCCGTCACGGTCTGCAACTTGTTCCCGATACCGGTATTGATGGGATTACCCACGCACTGTGTACACTTGGGTGGCGTGCCTGCATTGCGCTGCGGCGGCGCTTCGCATTGGTTGGTGACTGGGTCTGTCTGCTGGCCAGCAGGGCAAGCTCCTGCCAGCACTACGCATGATTCGGGGATATGTATCCCAGCATCGGGATCTTCATAATTACCGCCCTTGGGGCACGATATGCTCAGAGAGTCGTTGTAATTGCTCCACGGGCCGCATATGCCAGTGGTGGGATTGATCGCGCAATAGTGAGCTGGGATATGCCAGGTCTGGTGGTTGTCCTGGACCCAGCCTCCCGCAATCTCATGCCGGTATGTCAAGCCATTCGCGCCTGGTGCGATCCATGGATAGCTGGCAATGCAAGCGGCCTGTGCAGCTCCGAGACTTGGGTACGTGCCGACGCAAATACCGCTAGTGACATCCGGTGGGGCAATCTTGAAAGTTGCCGGATAGGTAATGGTGGATGTTTCTGCCTGGGCCAAGCCCGATGCAGCCATGCCGGCGATGAACACCAGCATCAGTGCCAATAGCTTCAAGACAGGGAATTTCCCCACGATAGAGGCGTGCATGCTCGACTCCCCGCCGAAGCTGCTCGAGGCAACAACGGCTTGATTTCCCGAGAACGGGATGATGTGATCCAGACAGGGAGACGAATGTCGTGACTGCACGTTCCCTGTGCAAGATTCCCCTTTCCTAGCGCGCGACTATCTAAGCGCTTATTTCGCGATGGTGTCAATCAGGGAAATGTGACGTTCGTCGCATATTGGTGCGACGTAAGACTGTTGGACTTGATGCAGTATTTAGCTAATGCAAACGATGTAAGCGACGTAAGTACCGGCTAGAACTGGAAATAGATGAACGCACGTTCGTCGCCGCCGGAGCAGAGGAAGATCGCCACCAGGCAGGCGCCCACGACGGCGGCCTGCAGCGTGGTGCTGAAGTCCGCGAAGCGCTCCTCCAGGCTGATGTCCCGGTTCTGGAACTGCCATGCCAGCAATAGCGCCATGGCCGCGTAACAGATGAGCAGGCTGCCCGAGTCCACCCCGGGCGCGATGTCGGGACGCCACAATCCGGCGAACACCGTGCCCGCCGTGTGGGCATCCTTGGCGCGGAATGGTATCCAGGTGAGCGTCACCATGAGGAACGTGAACGCGGTGAACAGCCAGTCCTTGCCGCGCGGCAGCGGCGCGTCCCGTCCGGCTCCGCGCAGCGCCCGTTCCGCCGCGAGGTAGGCACCATGCAGGCCGCCCCACAGCACGAACATCCAGGAGGCGCCGTGCCAAAGGCCGCCGATCAGCATGGTCAGCATCAGGTTGAGGTAGGTGCGCCCCTCGCCGTGGCGATTGCCGCCCAGCGGCACGTAGAGGTAATCCCGCAGCCAGCTGGAGAGGGTGGTGTGCCAGCGCCGCCAGAAGTCCGAGAAGCCGCGCGCGGCGTAGGGATAGCGGAAGTTGTCCGGGAACTCGAAGCCGAAGCAGAGCGCGAGGCCGATGGCGCAGAGCGAGTAGCCGGCGAAGTCGCAGTAGATCTGGCCTGAGAAGCCCAGCACCGCGCCCCAGCTCTCCAGCGCGCCCATGCCCGGCGTGCCATAGGCCGCGTCCACCACTGGCGCGAACACCGAGTCCGCCAGCACCGTCTTGGTGAAGAGGCCCAGCACCACCAGCGTGAGCCCCCAGCCGAGCTGGTCGCGGCTCACCGTGCGCGGCACCTTGATCTGCGGGAGCAGCTGCCGGGCGCGGACGATGGGCCCCGCCACCAGGTGCGGGAAGAAGCTCACGAACAGCGCGTAGTCGAGGAAACCGGCGTCGCCCTCCACCTCGCGGCGGTAGACATCTATCGTGTAAGACAAGGAAGCGAAGGTGTAGAACGAGATGCCGATGGGCAGCACGATGTCCAGTGCCGGCGGCTGGTAGTCCACGCCCAGCGCGCCGAGCAGCAGGCGCGTGTTGTCCAGCAGGAAACTGCCGTACTTGAAGAAGCCCAGCAGCGAAAGGTTCGCCACGAGGCTCAGGGTGAGCAGCAGCCGGCGGCGGCGCGGGTCCTCACTCTTCCAGATGAGCCGCGCCAGCCACCAGTCCAGGGAGGTGGAGAACAGCAGGATCGCAACGTAGGGCGGGTTCCAGGCGGCGTAGAAGACGTAGCTCGCGGCCAGCAGGAGCAGCTTCTTGCCCCCCCAGCCGGGGATCAGCCGGTGCAGGCCGAATACCACGACGAAGAAGACCAGGAAGGTCAGGGAATTGAAAAGCATTCGGACCCCTCGTCGCGTGTTACAGGGAGGCCAGGCGCTTGAGCTGCTCCTTGAGGCCCTGGACCGCCGTCTCGAACTCCTTCAGGCGCTGGCGTTCCTTCTCCACCACCGCCGGCGGGGCGTTATCCACGAAATCCGGCTTGCCGAGCTTGGCCTGGCACTTGCCGATCTCGCCTTCCACCCGCGCGATCTCCTTGGCCAGGCGCGCGCGCTCCGCGTCCATGTCGATCAAGCCGGCCATGGGCACCAGGATCTTCATCTCGCCCAAGAGCGCGGTGGCAGAGGGCGGGGCTTCCCCCGCCAGAAGGCCAATATTCTCGAGCCGGGCGATGAACGTCAGCAGGGGCTGATATCTCTCTGCGCGCTCGCGATCCGATTTCGAGGCATCCTGCAGCAACACGGGGATCAGCTTGCCCGGCGCGATGTCCATCTCGGCGCGGATGCGGCGCAGTCCCAGGACGAACTCCTGTATCCAACGCAGCTCCTGCTCGGCCGTCTCGTCGCGCTTGAAGTCGGAGGGCTTCGGGTAGGGCTGGATCATGACGCTGGCGCCCGACTTGCCCGCCAGCGGGCCGAGCTTCTGCCAGATCTCTTCCGTGATGAAAGGGGTGATGGGATGGAGGGCGCGCAGCAGCGCCTCCAGTACCGTCACCAGGGTGCGGCGGGTGCCGCGCTGGCGGGCGGCACTGACGCCCTCGCCCTGCAGCGCGGGCTTGGACAGCTCCAGGTACCAGTCGCAGAACTCGTTCCAGGTGAACTCGTAGAGCGCCTGCGCCGCGAGGTCGAAGCGGTAGCCGGCGAACTCTTTCTCGACGACGCTCAGGGTCTGCGACAGGCGCGACTGGATCCAGCGGTCCGCCAGGGAGAACTCCAGCTCGCCGGACATGCCGTTGTCTTGCCCTTCGGTGTTCATCAGCACGTAGCGGAAGGCATTCCACAGCTTGTTGCAGAAGTTCTTGTAGCCTTCGCAGCGCTTCAGGTCGAAGTTGATGGTGCGGCTGTAGGTGGCCAGCGCCGCGAAGGTGAAGCGCAACGCGTCGGCGCCCACCGCCGGGATGCCCTGGGGGTAGTCCTTGCGCACGCGCTTCTCCACCTTCTCCCGCACCTGCGGGATCAGCAGCGCGGCGGTGGACTTCTGCACCAGCGCTTCGAGGCCGATGCCGTCGATGAGGTCCAGGGGGTCGATGGTGTTGCCCTTGGACTTGGACATCTTCTGGCCCTCGGCGTCGCGCACGATGGCGTTGATGTACACCTCGTGGAACGGCACGCGGCCGGTGAAGTACTGGGTCGCCATCACCATGCGCGCCACCCAGAAGAAGATGATGTCGAAGCCGGTGATCAGCACCGAGGAGGGCAGGAAGGCGTTGAACCGTTCCCACTCCTTGGCGCGTTCCGGCGTGTCGCCGGGCCAGCCCAGGGTGGAGAAGGGCCACAGCGCGGAACTGAACCAGGTGTCCAGCACGTCCTCGTCCTGGCGCAGCTCGCCCACGGGCTTGATGGGGGAGTGCTTGAGCGCGTCCGCCTCATCCTCGCCCACGAAGATGTTGCCCGCCTCGTCGAACCATGCCGGGATCTGGTGTCCCCACCAGAGCTGGCGGCTCACGCACCAGTCCTGGATGTTCTCCAGCCACTGCACGTAGGTGGTGCTCCAGTTCTCCGGCGTGAACTTGATGGCGCCGCCGCGCACCGCCGCGAGGGCGGGCTCGGTGATGGCACGCTTGCCGCCGGGCCGGCCGTCCGGCTGGGTGTCACGGGTGAGGTCCAGGAACCACTGGTCCGTGAGCATGGGCTCGATGACCGCGTCGGAGCGCTGGCTGACCGGCACCATCAGCTTGTGCTTCTTGGTCTCGACCAGCAGGCCCGCGGCTTCCAGGTCCGCCACGATCTTCTTGCGTGCGGCGAAGCGGTCCAGGTCGCGGTACTGCGCCGGCGCGTTCTCGTTCACCTTCGCGTCGAGCGTGAAGATGCCGATGACGGGCAGGTTATGGCGCTGGCCCAGCTTCTGGTCGTTGAAGTCGTGGGCCGGGGTGATCTTCACGCAGCCGGTGCCGAATTCCTTGTCCACGTATTCGTCGGCGATCACCGGGATCAGCCGGTCCGTGAGCGGCAGCCTGAGCTGCTTGCCGATCATGTCCTTGTAGCGCTCGTCGTCCGGATGCACCGCCACCGCCACGTCGCCCAGCATGGTCTCGGGACGGGTGGTGGCGACGGTCAGGTCCTTGCCGCCTGCGGCGGCGGGATAGCGGATCAGCCACAGGCTGCCGTCCTTCTCCTCGTTGTTCACCTCGAGGTCGGAGACGGCGGTCTGCAGCACCGGATCCCAGTGCACCAGGCGCTTGCCCCGGTAGAGCAGGCCGTCCCGGTACCACTGCACGAACACCCGGCGCACCGCGGCGGAGAGGCCCGGGTCCATGGTGAAGCGCTCTCGGGTCCAGTCCACCGAGGCGCCCAGGCGGCGCATCTGGCGGGTGATGGTGGAACCGGACTCCTCCTTCCACTCCCAGACCTTGGCCACGAAGGCCTCGCGTCCCAGGTCATGGCGGGTCTTGCCGGCGGCGGCCAGCTGGTTCTCGACGATCTTCTGGGTGGCGATGCCGGCGTGGTCGGTGCCGCCCTGCCACAGCACCCGCCGCCCGTGCATGCGGTGGTAGCGGGTGAGGGCGTCCATGAGGGTCTGCTGGAAGGCATGGCCCATGTGCAGCGTGCCGGTGACGTTCGGCGGCGGCAGCAGGATGCAGTAGGGTTCGCCTTGGTCCGCGGGCGCGAACCAGCCGTGGCGCTCCCAGGTCTCGTACCAGCGGCCTTCCATGCCGCGGGGTTCGTAGGCTTTATCCATGGTCCGGGAGGCTTTTTCTGCTGCGCCGCGGGGCGCGGCATGAGGCGGGATTATATCAGCGGTGTGCTGCAGCCTAAGTGGAGGGCGGGGGACCGGCGCAGGGAGGCGCCGGTGTTTTCCCCTCAGCTTCGCTGAGGGGAAAACAGAGGAAAAGGCCAGGATGGCCTTTTTCGATAGATCATTCTTTTCCGTTCTCGCGCAGAGCTTCCTCGACGATGCCGGGGATCTCCTCCCGGAGCTTCTCCCACACCTTGTTCACGAGGGTGGCGTGGATCTCGGCGGAGGCGTCGCGCAGCAGCCGGTCCGTGAGCGCGGCGATGCGCTCCGTCAGCACCTCGGATAGCAGGTCCTGGGGGATGGTGAGCACTTCCGGGGTGGAGGCGGGGACGGCAGCGGGCGCAGGTGCTGCGGCCGGCTCTTCGTCCACGATGTCCGTGAGCACCGGGATGTCCAGGCTGGGCGTGATGCGGGGCTTGCGCGGGTCTGCCATGTCAGAGCTTGTGGGTCTCGAGGGGGTAACCCCGGTCCTTATAGAAGCGGAAGCGCTCGCGCCCTTCCATCTTGCGGGTCTCGTCCCCGTCCACCACTTCCGCCACCCGCTCGAAGCGGGCGAAGAAGCCCGGCACCTCGGCGCCGAGGTTGATGAGCAGGTGGAAGCCGTCGGCGGGTTCGGCGCCGTGGCCGATGTGCACCGGCACCTCCGGTTCCGCGCCCGCGAGGCAATGGGGCAGGAAGCTGCGGTCGTGGTACGTCCACATCAGGTCGTCCAGTTCCCGGGCGGTGCTCTCGTCGGGCGCCTGCACGAAGACCTTGTGGCCCATGCCCACCACCTTGTCCGCCAGCTTGCAGGCGAACATCAGGCGCCCGCGCGGACCGTCACTCTCCAATATATAGAAGTCGACCTGGGTCACGCCTGGTCCAGGAGGTGCTGCACCAGCAGCGGCACCGGCCGGCCGCTCGCGCCCTTCTCGCCGCCGCCCTTCCAGGCGGTACCGGCCACGTCCAGGTGCGCCCAGGCTAGGTTCTTGGTGAAGCGCGACAGGAAGCAGGCGGCGGTGATGGCGCCCGCCTCGCGGCCGCCGATGTTGGCGAAGTCCGCGAAGTTGCTCTTCAGGCTGTCCTGGTAGTCCTCGTACAGCGGCAGCTGCCAGGCACGGTCCTCGGCTTTCTCGCCGGCGGCCTTGAGGCCCTGCACCAGGCGCTCGTTGTTGCCGAGCAGGCCCGAGACCACGTTGCCGAGCGCGATCACGCAGGCGCCGGTGAGCGTGGCGATGTCCACCACCGTCGCGGGCTTGAAGCGCTCTGCGTAGGTGAGCGCCTCGCACAGGATCAGGCGGCCCTCGGCGTCGGTGTTCAGGATCTCCACCGTCTGGCCCGACATGGTGCTGACGATGTCACCCGGGCGCGCGGCGTTGCCGCCCGGCATGTTCTCGGCGCTGGGCACGATGCCCACCACGTTCATCTTGAGGCCCATCGTCATCACCGCCTTGAGCGCGCCGAACACGCTGGCGGCGCCGCACATGTCGAACTTCATCTCGTCCATGGACTGGGCCGGTTTGATGGAGATGCCGCCGGTGTCGAAGGTGATGCCCTTGCCGACGAGCACGTGCGGCTTCTGCCCCTTCGGTCCGCCCTGGTATTCCATCACGATCATCTTCGGCGCCTGGTGGCTGCCGCTGGCGACCGCCAGCAGCGCGCCCATGCCGAGCTTCTTCATCTGCGCCGCCTCCAGCACCGTCACCTTGAGCTTGCTGCCCTTGGCGAGCCGGCGCGCCTCCTCGGCGAGGTAGGAGGGGGTGCACACGTTGGGCGGCAGGTTGCCCAGGTTCTTGGTGAGCGCCACGCCGGTGGCGATCGCGCTGCCCGCCCGCAGCCCCTCCTCGGCGGCCTTGCCGTGGTCGCGGCCCACCAGTAGCGTCAGCTTGTGCAGCGTGGGACGCGGCTTGTCCTTGCCGTGGCCCTTGAACTGGTCGAAACGGTAGCCCGCCTCCTCGGCGGCTTCCACCGCGTGGCGCACCAGCCAGTAGGCGTCCGCATCCTTGATCTCCAGCAGCGGGAGAGTGCTCACCGCTTCCTTCACGCCCGCTTCGCCGAGCGTGCGCACCGCCTTCATCGTCGCCTTGCGGTAGGCGCGCAGGCCGAAGTCCTTCTCCTTGCCCAGGCCCACCAGCAGCACCCGTTCCGCAGCAGCCTTAGGCACGTCGAACAGGAGCTGCACCTGGCCGGCGCGGCCCTCGATCGCGCCGCTCTTGGCGACCTTGGTCAGGTAACCGTGGCTCGCCTGGTCCAATGCGTGCGCCGCGGACGGCAGCTTGCCACCCTCGAACAGGCCGACCACGAGGCAGGGCGTGGCCAGGGATTCGGCGGCCGCGGACTTCAGGGAAAATTGCATGCATGTCTCCGGTGGAGGGTTCGGGTACGCAGTGCCCCTGGCGTATCATGGACGCCTGCGGCCGCGGTCCCGGCGATCGGTTTTGTGGCCGCCATTCTAACCCAAGGCCCGCGCCACGCGATGAGACACCCGAGCGACGCATGATACGCATCGTGGACCGCTATCTCGCCAAGGAGACGGTGCTCACCATCGGCGCCGTCACCGGCGTGCTCATGCTGATCCTCCTCAGCAACCGCTTCGCCAGCCTCTTGGGCGATGCGGCCGCCGGGCGCCTGCCGCGCGAGACCGTGTTCACCCTGCTCGGGCTCGCCTCCATCAAGTTCTTCATCGTGGTGGTGCCGGTCGCGACCTTCCTCGCCATCATGCTGGCCCTGGGCAGGCTTTACCGCGACAGCGAGATGACCACCTTCATGGCCTGCGGCGTGGGGCCGGCGCAGGTCTACCGGCCGCTGCTGGTCATCGCCCTGGTGCTGGGCTCGGCCATGGCGGCGCTGTCGCTGCAGGTCTCGCCCTGGGCCGAGCGCATGACCCACATCGTCAACAGCGCCGGCGAGCACGACGCGCAGGTCGGCAGCTTCGAGTCGGGCCGCTTCAAGGTGGACGACGACGGCCATGGCGCGCTCTATGCCGAGCACGTGAGCAAGGACGGCAAGGACCTCGGCAAGGTGTTCATGCAGGGCCCGAGCGGCGACCTCATGGCGGTGGTGATCGCCGAGCAGGGCCATCGCCAGGGCAACCCGGACGTGGCCGGCGGCGGCATGCTGGTCCTCAAGGACGGTTGGCGCTACGAGGGCACGCCCGGCAAGGCCGACTACCGCATCGTGCGCTACGCCGAGCACGGCATCGTCATCGATCCGCCCAAGCCCGAGAGCGGCCTCGACTCCTACGATGCCTATCCCACCGGCGAGCTGCTGAAGCTGCACGACCTCGCCGCCGCCTCCGAACTGCAATGGCGCCTCTCGGTGCCGATCTCGGTGGTGCTGCTGACGCTGCTGGCGGTGCCGCTGGCGCGCACCTCGCCGCGCCAGGGCCGCTACGGCAAGCTGCTCATCGCGGTGCTGGTCTACGTCATCTACTACAACCTCGGCATCCTCGGCCGCGTCTGGCTGCAGAAGGGCGTGACGCCCGCCGCGCTGGGCCTGTGGTGGGTGGACGGCATCTATCTCGCGGTGGTGGGGCTGCTGCTCCTGCAGCAGTACGGCACCCGTGGGCTGTTCGCCGCCAACTGGAGGCCGCGCGCGTGAAGCGGATGGACCTCTACCTGGCGAAGGCGGTCATCGTCAACGTGCTGCTGGTGCTGCTGGTGCTCACCGCGCTCGCCAGCGTGATCACCTTCGTCAGCGAGATCCGCAGCCTGAGCGGCAGCTACACCCTGCTGGAGGCGGCGCGCTACACGCTCTACAAGGTGCCGGGTGGCATGTACAACATGTTCACCATCGCGGTGCTGCTCGGTGCGTTGCTGGGCCTCGGCGAACTCGCCGGCCACAACGAGCTCACGGTCATGCGCGTGGCGGGCGTCTCGGTGGCGCGGCTCGGCCTGTCCGCCCTGCTCGGCGGCTTGGTGCTGGCGGCTTGCTGCGTGCTCATCGGCGAGCTGGTGGTGCCTGGGAGCGAGCAGCAGGCAGAGGACCGGCGCGCCGAGCTCGTCAACGCCCGCACCAACGCGCTCGGCACCGGCGGCATATGGGCGAAGGATGGCTCGAGCTTCGTCAACGTGCGCTCCATGACCAACCGCGACCTGGCGCGCGGCATCTATATCTATGACGTCAGCCCGGATCGCCAGCTCACCGGCGCCACCTTCGCTAACGCCGCGGAGTTCGGCCGGCTCCCGCCGGAACTGCACGGCGTGCGCGGCACCCAGATGAGCGTGGACGGCTCCAGCACTTTCCGGGTCCCCGACCGCGAGTGGCAGACCTCCCTCAATCCCAACATCATCAGCCTGTTCACGATGGACTCCACCACCTTGTCCGCCGCCGGGCTCTATTACTACATCGGCTACCTGCGCGCGAACCACCTGGACGAGCGGCGCTACGTGGCGGAGTTCTGGGGACACCTTGCCAAGCCCGTATCGCTGCTGCTGATGCTGATCCTCTCGCTGCCCTTCGTGTTCGGGCCGCTGCGTTCCGCCAGCACCGGTCAGCGGCTGCTGGTGGGCATGCTCATCGGCATCGGCTTCTACGTGGCGAACAGCATGTTCATGCAGAGCGGCGTGGTGTTCGGCATCAACCCGGTGCTCACGGCCTGGCTGCCGACGCTCCTATTGGGAGCAGTCAGCTTCCTTGCCCTCAGACGCATCAAGTAGCCAAAAGCTGCTGCGCCCCGCATAGCTTCGTCTGTAGCAGGGATGCGTATGTGCCGGGGAGCACAGGGATGTGCGGGAGCGGCGAGCGCTTCGGACTCGCGGTCGGTCATGCACATCAGAGTGCACTCCCTCCCGCTCGCCTCGCGCGCCTCGCTCTGCTTTGGCTCGCGACGCTTTTGGCGTGGTTCTAATTCTTGGGATTGGAAATTTCGGCGAAGGAGGGCGCGGGTCTCAAGACCGTGCCCGAGAGCCGGTCGTGCCAGGTCTTCTTCTCCGGGTCCCACAGCGACCACCAGAAGCCGAGTCCCAGCGCCGCCCAGGAGAGGTAGGCAGCCAGGTAGCGGATGAGCGCCTGGCCCCAGCGCACCGAACCGCCGGTCCGGGCATCCACCAGCTTCACCCGCCAGGCCAGCATCCCCAGGGTCTGGCCGTTGCGCACCCAGAAGCCGCCGAAGAACAGGAAGCCCACCGCGAGGATGTAGAGGCGATAGAGGAGTTCGGCCAGGGGATGGTCGGGGGTGATGGCGCCGCGCGCGACCGGCATGGCCACGGCGGTGGCGATGAACCAGAGGCCCAGCACCACCAGGGCGTCGTAGCTCGCCGCGGCGAGGCGGCGCCACAGCGGCGCGGGTCGGCTGTCGTCGGGATTCACGTCCGGCATGCGGGCGGTTTCAAAGTGGCGCTCCCTGCGGGATTCGAACCCGCGTTTAAGCCTTGAGAGGGCTCCGTCCTAGGCCTCTAGACGAAGGGAGCGTCGGGCCGAAAGGGAGTGGTATTATACGGACGCGCCGGATTTGCTCAAGTTCTGCGCCAAAATAACCTCCGGACCCACCGGAAACCCGTGAGCCGCATAGGAAGCCCGCTTATCCACCCGGTCATCATCCCCCGCGCCGACCACAGCATTTCGCGGGCGAATATCTCTGAAAACGCCCTCAAGGTGCTCTACCGGCTCAAGAACGCCGGCTACGAGGCTTATCTCGTCGGCGGCGGCGTGCGCGACCTCTTGCTGGGCCGCGAACCCAAGGACTTCGACATCGCCACCAGCGCGAGCCCGGAGCAGGTGGAACGGGAGTTCCGCAACTGCCGCCTCATCGGGCGGCGCTTCCGCCTGGCCCACGTGCGTTTCGGCGACGAGATCATCGAGGTCGCCACCTTCCGCGCCAGCGGCGCCGCCGACACGGCCGGGGAAGAAGACGACCCGGACCGGGCCCACGACGGCGGCACCGGCCGCATCCTGCGCGACAACATCTACGGCACGGTGGAGGAGGACGCGGTCCGCCGCGACTTCAGCGTCAACGCGCTCTACTACGACGTGCGCGACTTCTCGGTGCGCGACTACGTGGGCGGCCTGCCGGACCTGCGTGACGGCGTGCTGCGCCTGATCGGCGACCCGGAGGTGCGCTACCGGGAGGACCCGGTGCGCATGCTGCGCGCGGTGCGCTTCGCGGTGAAGCTCGGCTTCAAGCTGCATCCCGGCACCGAGCGTCCCATCGGGCGCCTGAGCGGCCTGCTGGCGGACGTGCCTCCCGCGCGCATGTTCGAGGAGATCCTCAAGCTCTTCATGTACGGCTTCGGCGAGCAGGCCTTCGAGGCGTTGCGCCACCACGGCCTGTTCACGCAGCTGTTTCCCCGCACCGAGGAGGCGCTCGCGGTGGAGGAGCAGGGGTTCCCGCGCGTGTTCATCGCCAAGGCCCTCGCCAGCACCGACAGCCGCGTACAGCAGGACCTGCCGGTCACGCCCGCGTTCCTCTTCGCCGCGCTGCTGTGGGAACCGGTGCGCCAGGTCGCGTCGCAGCTCGAGGCGGAGGGCCTGCATCCCAGCGAGGCGCTGCGCCGCGCCTCCGCCGAGGTGGTGGACGAACAGGTGCAGCGCGTGGCGCTGCCGCGCCGCTTCTCCACGCCCATGATCGAGATCTTCACGCTGCAGCCGCGTTTCACCCAGCGCCAGGGCAAGCGCCCGCAGCGGCTGATGGAGCACCCGCGCTTCCGCGCTGCCTACGACTTCATGGTGCTGCGCGCCCAGTCCGGCGAGGCGGACCCGGAGCTGGCCGAGTGGTGGACGCAGCTCCTCGCCGGCGACCCGGTGGCACCGCCGCCGGCCGAGCCGGGCAGCGGCACCGGACGCCGCCGCCGGCGTCGCCGTGGCGGGCGGGGACGCAAGCGCCGCGCCGAAGGCGGAGCGGGGCAGGAGCCCGCCTGAGTGGCTGCCGTCACGGCCTACGTGGGCCTCGGCGCCAACCTGCAGGCACCCGCATCGCAAGTGCGCCGCGCGCTGGACGAGCTCGCCGCCGTCCCAAACACCCGCGTCACCGCACGCTCGCCTCTATATAAGAGTCCGCCCCTGGGTCCCCAGGACCAGCCCGACTACGTCAACGCCGCCGCCGCCGTCGAGACCGCGCTCGCGCCGCTGGAGCTGCTCGCGGCGCTGCGCGCCATCGAGGCGGCCCATGGCCGGCGCCGCGACGGCACCCGCTGGGGTCCGCGCAGCCTCGACCTCGACCTCCTTATATACGGCGACGTGACCATGCAGACGCCCGAGCTCACGCTGCCGCATCCCGGCGTGCCGGAGCGCGCCTTCGTCCTGTATCCTCTCCATGACATCGCACCTGCGCTCGTGATACCGGGCCTGGGCGCGGTGAGCGAGCTGCGCGCACGCTTGGGGGACGCGCGCATCGAACGCCTGGAGCCGCAAGACGCATGAGCGGTCAATCGCGCTACATCGTGGTGGAGGGGCCCATCGGCGTGGGCAAGACCAGCCTCGCCATGAAGCTGGCAGAGACCCTCGGCGGCGAGCTCCTGCTGGAGCGAGCCGAGGAGAACCCCTTCCTCGAGCGTTTCTACCGCGACCCCAAGGGCGCCGCGCTTCCCACCCAGCTCTCGTTCCTGTTCCAGCGCGCGCGCCAGCTGCAGGAGCTGCGCCAGGGCGACATCTTCCAGCCCACCCGCGTGGCGGACTTCCTGCTGGACAAGGACCCGCTGTTCGCCCGCCTGAACCTGGACGATGAGGAGCTCAAGCTCTACGAGCAGGTGTACCAGCACCTCACGCTGGACGCGCCGCGTCCCGACCTCGTGGTCTACCTGCAGGCGCCGGTGGACGTGCTGGTGCGCCGCGTGAACCGCCGCGGCATCGGCTACGAGCGTTTCATCCAGCAGGAGTACCTGGAGCGGGTCGCTTCGGCTTACTCCCACTATTTCCACCACTACGGCGCCTCGCCGCTGCTCATCGTCAATGCCGCCGACATCAACCCGGTGGAGAGCGAGGCGGACTACAACTCGCTGGTGCGGGAAATCAACCGCGTCAGGTCGGGGCGGCACTACTTCAACCCCACACCAGTGCGGTGAGAGCGCCGCAAGCTGCTGCGCTTGCCGGGGCGTTGTTGCGCTTTGGACTCGCAGTCGGTCATGCACACCAAGAGTGCACTCCCTCCTGTTCGCCTCGCGCGCCTAGCCCCGCCTGCGCTCGCGACGCTTGCAGCTGGCAGTCCTAGACATTTGGGATGGGGAAAGGCATCCTGAAGCGCTGTTTTTACAGGGTCCGGCGATGTACACCACGCCCAAGAACACCAACGATGCGAAGCCCGTCACGCTGAGCTCGCTCGCGCACATGAAGGCGGAGAAGCAGAAGATCGCCTGCCTCACCGCCTACGACGCGAGCTTCGCCGCGCTCCTGGACGAGGCCGGCGTGGACGTGGTGCTGGTGGGGGATTCCCTCGGCAACGTCATCCAGGGCCACGCCACCACCGTGCCGGTGACGGTGGATGACATCGTCTACCACACCAGGAACGTGGCGCGCGGCTTGAAGCGCGCTTTCCTCATCGCGGACATGCCGTTCGTGAGCTATCCCACGCCCGAGATCGCGCTCGCCAATGCCGCGCGCCTGATGCAGGAGGGCGGCGCCAAGATGGTGAAGCTCGAGGGCAGCGGCCGCCAGGCGGACATCGTCACCTACCTCAGCGACAACGGCATCCCGGTCTGCGCGCACCTGGGCCTGCGGCCCCAGTTCGTGCACAAGCTCGGCGGTTACCCGGTGCAGGGCCGCCAGGCCAAGGCCGCGAAGCAGATGCTGGAAGACGCCAAGCTCCTGGAGAAGGCGGGCGCAGACCTCATCCTGCTGGAGCTCGTGCCGCGCGACCTCGCCGCCAAGATCACCGCCGCTGTGAAGGTGCCGGTGATCGGCATCGGCGCCGGTCCCAAGGTGGATGGCCAGATCCTCGTGCTCTACGACATGCTCGACATCACCCCCGGGCGCCGGCCCAAGTTCGTGCGCAACTTCACCGAGGGCGGCAAGACGCCGTCCGAGGCGGTGGCAGCCTACGTGAAGGCGGTGCGCGACAAGAGCTATCCGGCCGCCGAGCACAGCTTCGACTGACATGCTCACCGAACACTCGGTCGTGGAGCTTCGCAAGCGCATCCAGCGCTGGCGCGCCATCAACCAGCAGGTGGCGCTGGTGCCCACCATGGGCAACCTGCATGCCGGCCACATCGCGCTGGTGAAGCGCGCCCGCGCGCTGGCGGACCGCGTGGTGGTCAGCATCTTCGTGAACCCGCTGCAGTTCGGCCCGAAGGAGGATTTCGGCGCCTACCCGCGCACGCCGGATGCGGACCGCCTGCAGCTCGCGGTGGCAGGCACCGACCTCCTGTTCATGCCGGAGGTGGAGGAGATGTATCCCGGCGGCATGGACCAGGTGTCGCGGGTGGAAGTGCCGGCCTTCGACGGCATCCTCGACGGGGCCTCGCGCCCCGGCCACTTCGCCGGCGTAGCCACCGTGGTCACCAAGCTTTTCAACATGGTGCAGCCGGACGTGGCGGTGTTCGGCGAGAAGGACTACCAGCAGCTGCTGGTGATCCGGCGCATGACCGCGGACCTCTGCCTGCCGGTGCAGGTGGTGGGCCACCCGACGGTGCGCGAGCCGGATGGCCTCGCCATGAGCTCGCGCAACCAGTACCTCACCAAGTCCGAGCGCGTCCAGGCGCCGCTGCTGCGCCGCGTGCTCACCGATCTCGGCGCCAGCCTGCGCGAGGGCGCGCGGGATTTCGGCAAGCTGCAGGCCGAGGCCGCCCGGCGGCTCACGGAGGGCGGCTTCCGTCCCGACTATGTGGAGATCCGCCACGCCGACACGCTCGCGCCGCCCAAGCCGGACGACGAGCGCCTGGTGGTGCTGGCGGCGGCCTGGCTCGGCAAGGCGCGACTCATCGACAACCTGCCGTTGGACCTCGCCGCGCCGCAGGACAGGACCGTCACCTTGAGCGAAGCCGAGCGCGTCGGCTAAAATATCCCCACTGTCCTTCCTCGTCCCCCGGATATCCCCATGCAAGTGACCCTGCTCAAGGCGAAGCTCCATCGTGCCCGCGTGACCCACGCCGAGCTCGACTACGAGGGTTCCTGCGCCATCGACAGCCAGCTCCTGGACACCGCCGGCATGCTCGACTACGAGCAGATCCAGATCTACAACGTCACCAACGGCGAGCGCTTCACCACCTATGCCATGCGCGCCGAGCCGGGCTCCGGAGTCATCTCCATAAACGGCGCCGCCGCCCACCGCGCCAAGCCGGGCGACATCATCATCATCTGCGCCTACTGCCAGATGAATGCCGCCGAGGCCATGAACCACAAGCCGCGTCTGATCTACCTGAACGAGCACAACAAGGTCATGCGCACTTCCAACGCCATCCCCGTGCAAGCCGCCTGAAACGGATCTTTTGGCCGAATGACTTCGTTGCGGCGCTCACCTCGGTGCTCATTTACTGCAACGTAAACTCCGCTCCTCAGTGAGCACCGCGCCTCATCCTCGGCAAAAATCTCTCGTTTCAGGTCTTCTTTGACCTGCCGTGACAACGGATACCGTGGCAGGTTAATTTAAGGCATGTCGTCCATCACCCAATCCGCTGCCTGGAAGGCGCTCGCCGCCCATCAGGCCGAGTTCGACCTCGACGAGTTCAAGGCTACTGCCCTGGACGCGAAGCGCGTCGCGGATTTCTCGATCGAACTGCCCGGCCTGCACGCGGATCTCTCGCGTCACCTCGCCACCCCCGAGACCCTGAAGCTGCTCGCGAAGCTGGCGGAGGCCGCCGGCCTCGACGCCAGGCGCCGGCAGCTGTTCGAAGGCGGACACGTCAACAACACCGAGGACCGCGCCGCGCTGCACACGCTGCTGCGCGCCGCGCCGGCGGACGTGCCGCCCGCGCTCGCACCCCAGGCCGCCGAGGTGCGAGAGGTGTTCGCGCGCATGCGCGCCTTCTGCGGGGACGTGCACGCGGACCGCATCACCGACGTGGTGAGCATCGGCATCGGAGGCTCCCACCTCGGGCCGGAGCTGGTGGTGGAGGCCCTGGCGCCGCTCAAGGGCCCCAAGCTGCGCACCCATTTCCTCTCCAACGTGGATCCCATGCACGCGGCGCGCCTCTTGCCGGCACTGGATCCCGAGCACACCCTGGTGGTGGTCATCTCCAAGACCTTCACCACCCAGGAGACCCTCGCCAACGCCCAGGCAGCACGCACCTGGCTGGTGCAGGCCCTGGGAGAGAAGGCGGTGCCGGCACACTTCGCCGCCGTCTCCGCCGCGCCGGACAAGGCACGCGCCTTCGGCATCCCGCCCGAGCGCGTGTTCGCATTCTGGGACTGGGTGGGCGGGCGCTATTCCCTGTGGTCTGCGGTGGGCCTGCCCATCGCGCTGGCCCACGGCTTCGAGGCCTTCGAGGCCTTGCTCGCCGGCGCCGCGCAGATGGACCGGCATTTCCGCGAGGCACCTGCTGAACGCAACCTGCCGGTGCTGCTCGCATTGCTCGGCGTCTGGTACGCGAACTTCTGGCAGGCCGCCACGCGCGCCGTGGTGCCCTACCGTCAGGACCTGCGCCTGCTGGTGCCTTACCTGCAGCAGCTCGAGATGGAGAGCGACGGCAAGCGCGTGCGTCGCGACGGCACGCCCGCCGATTACGCCACCATGCCCGTGGTCTGGGGCGATACCGGCACCAACGGGCAGCACGCCTTCTTCCAGCTCCTGCACCAGGGCACCGGGCTGGTGCCGGTGGACTTCGTGGCGGTGCTGGAGGAGGAGAGCGGCCACTGGCGCCAGCAGGCCATGCTGCTCGCGAACTGCTATGCCCAGGCCGAGGCGCTGTTCCACGGCCGCAGCGCCGCCGAGGCCGAGAAGCAGTCCGGCAAGGCGCTCGCACCCCACAAGACCTTCCCCGGCGGCCGCCCCAGCACCCTCATCACGCTCTCGCGCCTGGACGCACGGAATCTTGGCATGCTGCTCACGCTCTACGAGCACCGCACCTTCGTGCAGGCCTGCATCTGGGACGTCAACTGCTTCGACCAGATGGGCGTGGAGCTCGGCAAGCAGCTCGCCGAGGGCGTGCTCAAGGCGCTGGAGAGCGGCGACGTCACCGGCATCCAGGATCCCGCCACCCGCGCCGCGGTGAAGCGCTCCCGCTATGAGTGAGCTCGCGCCCGCCGCGCAGTTCAAGCAGAGCAAGTACACCGTGCTGCGGGGCGTGGTCTCGCCCCAGAGCGCGCAGCTCATGACCACCTACGCGCTGCTGCAGCAGCAGTGGCCGGGCTACTACCAGCCGGAAGACGTGTTCCGCGCCGCGCACGGCCACTACGCCGACGCCATGAGCGAGACCCTGCTGCTGGAACTCAAGCCCGCTATGGAGCGCGCCACCGGCCTCAGCCTCTTGCCCTGTTATTCGTACCTGCGCATCTACGGCCCCGGCGCGGTGTTGCCGCGCCACCTGGACCGGCCGTCCTGCGAGATCAGCGCCTCTCTCGCGCTCGGGCTGCAGGCACCGTCCCTTTGGCCCCTGTGCGTGCATGCGGACGGGGAGGACAAGCCCATCGGTCTCGCCCCGGGCGACATGCTGGTGTACCGCGGCGCCGACGTGGCCCACTGGCGCGAGCCCTTCGAAGGCCAGTGGTGCGCCCAGGTGTTCCTGCACTACGTGGACGCCAACGGCGCCTACACCGACTTCAGGTTCGACGGACGCGAACGCATCGGTCCCTTCGACAAGCAGACCATGCAGCGCCGCTTCCAGCGGGAGGCGAGCTACGGGCGCGGCGACGTACCCTCGTCGGTGCCGCCGGATGCGCCCTGTCCCTGCAACAGTGGGAAGCAATTCAAGGATTGTCACGGCAAGGCGGCCTAGGCTTCCTGCCAGGAGGTCCATCATGCTGCTCGAAGGTTCCTGCCACTGCGGCGCTGTCCGCTTCAGCGTCGAGTCCCACACGCCCTATCCCTTCATGCGCTGCTACTGCTCCATCTGCCGCAAGACCGGTGGTGGAGAAGGCTACGCCGTGAACATCATGGGAGAGGCGGCCACCCTCAAAGTGGACGGCGCGGAGCACGTGGGCATCTACCACGCGCGCATGCCGGACGGGAAAGGCGGCATCAAGCACAGCGGTGCGGAGCGGCACTTCTGCCGGGACTGCGGCTCGCCGCTCTACCTCAGCGACGAACAGTGGCCGCAATGGGTGTATCCCATGGCCTCGGCGATAGATACGCCGCTACCCAAGCCGCCTGAGGTGGTGAGCATCATGCTGGACTTCGCTGCGCCCTGGGCGGAAGTGGCGCTGGGCAAGCACTTCAGGGAGTATCCGAAGGAGTCGATTGAGGACTGGCACAGACGTCACAAACTGCTGTGCTGATAAAACCTGCTGCGCTCGGCAGGGCGTTGTTGCGCTTCGGACTCGCAGTCGGTCATGCACATCAGAGTGCACTCCCTCCTGCTCGCCTCGCGCGCCTAGCCCTGCCTTCGCTCGCGACGGTTTTATCGTGGTTCTAATGTCTATTGATGTTGGGCTAACGCCCACCGCACGTGCTCCCGCACCAGCTCCGAGGGATGTGACTCCCGGCTCCTGAGGGCCGACACCACTGCGTCCGAGGTCGGTGCGTTCCCCAATCCTACCGCGATGTTCCGCAGCCAGCCTTCGTAGCCCGCGCGGCGTATCGCGCTGCCCTCGGTGCGCTTCAGGAACTCCTCCTCGCTCCAGGCGAAGAGTTCCGTGAGCTGGGGACCGTCGAGTCCGGCGCGGGGCGTGAAGTCCGCTTCCTTAGACACCTGCGCGAACTTGTTCCAGGGGCAGAAGAGCTGGCAGTCGTCGCAGCCGAACACCCGGTTGCCCATGGGCTTGCGGAATTCCTCCGGTATCGGCCCCTTGTGCTCGATGGTGAGGTAGGCGATGCAGCGGCGTGCGTCCAGCTCGTAAGGCGCCACGATGGCGCCGGTGGGGCAGACGTCGAGGCAGGCACGGCAGCTGCCGCAGTGCTCGCCGCCGGCTTCGTCCAGCGGCAGCGGCAGGTCCGTGAAGAGCTCGCCCAGGAAGAACCAGGAACCGGCGTCCTTGTTGATGAGGTTGGTGTGCTTGCCGATCCAACCCAGGCCTGCGCCGCGGGCCAACGCCTTCTCCAGCACCGGCGCGCTGTCCGTGAAGGCCCGGTAGCCGAAGGGCCCGGTCTCCTCCTGGATGCGGTCCGCGAGCTTCTGCAGCCGCGCGCGCAGCACCTTGTGGTAGTCGCGCCCCAGCGCGTAGCGCGCGATGTAGGCCCGGTCCCGGTCCTCCAGCAGCGCCTCCGTGTCCTGCGTGGCGCCCGGCCAGTAATCCATGCGCGCGGAGATCACCCGGAGCGTGCCCGGCACCAGCTCCTGGGGCCGGCTGCGGCGCGTGCCATGCTGCTGCATGTAGGCCATGTCCCCATGGCGGCCCGCCGCCAGCCATGCCAACAGGCGGCGCTCATCCTCCGGCAGCTCCACGCCGGAGATGCCGAGTTGCTGGAAGCCCAGTTCCCGGCCCCATCCCTTGATGCGGCCGGCTAAGGCATGGAAGTCGGTGGGGGCGGACATAAGGCTATATATAATGCCTCACATGTCAGTGCTCCCTGAAAACCTCTACACCGCAGCCCAGGTGCGCGAGCTGGACCGCCGCGCCATCGAGGACGCCGGCATCAGCGCCGTCACGCTCATGCAGCGGGCCGGAGAGGCCGCCTGGGCCCAGCTCAAGCACCAGTGGCCGGGCGCGAAGCATCTCCTGGTGCTGTGCGGCGCCGGCAGCAACGCGGGCGACGGTTACGTGCTCGCCATCCGCGCGCTGGCGGAGCAGCACCGGGTCACGGTGCTCACCCTGGGGGACCGCCTCAAGCTGCCGCGTCCCGCCGCCGAGATGCGCGGCGCGTTCCTGCAGTCCGGCGGCAAGGAGCAGGCTTTCGAGTCGCGCCTGCCGGCGGCGGACGTGATCGTGGACGCGCTGCTCGGCACCGGCCTCGACCGGCCGCTCGGCGGCGAGTGGCTGAAGCTCGTGCAGGAGGTGAACGGCTGCGGCATGCCGGTACTGTCCCTGGACATCCCCACGGGCTTGAACGCCGACACCGGCGCCGAGCTCGGCACCGCGGTGCACGCCGACCTCACCGTGAGCTTCCTCGGCCTCAAGGCCGGACTCTTCACCGGGGCCGGCCCCGCCTGCACCGGCCTCCTGCGCTTCGATGACCTCGCCGTGCCGCCCAAGGTCTACGGCAGCCTCTTGCCCCGCGCGCGGCGCTTGCGCAGCGCCACCATGCGCGAGACCGGTCTGAAGCGCCGTGCCCGCGACACCCACAAGGGCGACTTCGGCAGGGTGCTGGTGGTGGGCGGAGACCACGGCATGGGAGGCGCGGTGCGCCTCGCGGCGGAAGCGGCGCTGCGCAGCGGTGCCGGCCTCGTCACCGTCGCCACCCAGGGCGCGCACGTGGCCGGCCTCCTGGCCGGCCTGCCGGAAGCCATGGTGCACGGCATCGAGACCGCCGGCGACATCGAGGCCTTGCTCGGCCGTGCCAGCGTGGTGGCCATCGGTCCCGGCCTCGGCCGCGGTCCCTGGGGCCGCATGCTGCTCAAGAGCGTGCTCGCCTCGCACCTCCCGCTGGTGGTGGACGCGGACGCGCTCAACCTGCTCGCGGAGGCGCCCCACAAGCACGGGCGCTGGATCCTCACACCGCACCCGGGCGAGGCGGCGCGCCTCCTGGGCACCGACACCGCCACCGTGCAGCGCGACCGCTACGCCTGCGTCGAGCGCATCGCCGAGCGCTTCGATGCCGTCACGGTACTGAAGGGCGCCGGCAGCCTCATCGCCGCCCACGGCGAGATCACCTCCGTCTGCACCGCCGGCAATCCCGGCATGGCCGCGCCGGGCATGGGCGATGTGCTCACCGGCATCGTCGCCGCGCTGGTGGCCCAGGGCCTGCCGCTGCCGGAAGCGGCGCGCCAGGGCGTGTACGTGCACGCCGCGGCGGGCGACCTCGCCGCGCGCCAGGGCGAACGCGGCCTCATGGCGCGGGACCTCATGGATCCGCTGCGGCACCTGGTGAACGTCTGATGCGCTTAGGGCTAAAGGATGCCGCCGCCACGGAGGCGGCGGGCGCTGCCTTGGGTAAAGTGCTGCCCGCCGGGGATCTGGTGATCTACCTGCACGGCGACCTGGGTGCCGGCAAGACCACCCTGGTGCGCGGCATGATCAGGTCCCTGGGCCATCCTGGCCGCGTGCCCAGCCCCACCTATACCCTGGTGGAGCCTTACGAACTCGGGTCCCTGAGTCTCAAGCACCTGGACCTCTACCGCATCGCCGATCCCGAGGAACTGGCGTTCCTGGGGATGCGCGAGATGCAGGGCACGGTACTCATCGAATGGCCGGAGCGGGGTGCTCATTTCCTGCCCAATCCGGACCTGGAGTGCCGCCTCACGGTGGCTGCTCCCGGCCGGGTGCTGGAGGCGGAGGGCAGGAGCGATGCGGGCCGGGCGCTCCTGGCCGCGTGGGATGCGACAAATCGTGAGGCCGGACTCGAACATAACGGCCTATCCCCTTAAATGTAAAGAAAAAATACTTGAAAACCTGTCCCGTTGGTGTATAAATTATGGACACCACTGGGGCCGGAGGGCTGCGTTCGTGCGGGTGATGGGTTTCTTCTTGGCGGCGGGGCTGCTTCTGCCCACGCTGGGTGCGGCGTCTGCCCCGGTCAACGTGGGCGCGGTGCAGCTCGTGGCCGATGGTTCCCGCACCGAGCTTGTGCTCTCCCTGTCCGCGCCCGCGGAGCACACCCTGTTCACCCTGAGCCAGCCGGACCGCATCGTCATCGACGTGGACAACGCGCGGCTCAACGCCGCCCTGCCCAACGGCCGGGGCGTCATCACCGAGCTGCGCAGCGCGCTGCATGACGACAAGCTGCGGCTGGTGCTGGACCTCTCCGCGCGCGCCATGCCCCAGAGTTTCCTGCGCCAGGGCCCCAACGGAGCCGAGCTGGTGGTGGACCTGTTCACCGCCGGCACCGCGGTCGCCGCCGCGCCGTCCGCTCCCGCACCGACGCCGGTGGCGAGCCTGCCGGTGTTCACGCCTCCGGCTCCGCCGCGCCACGGCCGCGATATCGTCATCGCCATCGACGCCGGCCACGGCGGCAAGGATCCCGGCGCCCACGGCCCCAAGGGCGCATACGAGAAGAACGTGACCCTGGCGATCGCCCGCAAGCTCGCGGCGCTTATCGACCGCCAGCCCGGCATGAAAGCGGTGCTGACCCGCGACAGCGACACCTTCGTCGTGCTCAAGGAGCGCTTCGAGAAGGCCCGTGACGCCAACGCCGACCTGTTCGTCTCCATTCACTGCGACGCGGCGCGCGACAAGGGCGCGGACGGCGCCACCGTGTACGTGCTCTCGGAGCACGGCGCCACCACCGAGCACGCCAAGTTCCTGGAACGGGAGGAGAACGACTCCGATCTGGTGGGAGGCGTGCGCCTCGCCGGCCTGCCGCCCCAGGTGAAGTCGGTGGTGGTGGACATGTCCCAGTCCGTCGTCATGGGCATGAGCTTCGACGTGGGTTCGAGCGTCGCCAAGCAGCTCGACGCCATCGGCGCCATGCACCGCAACAGCGTGCAGCAGGCGGGCTTCCTGGTGCTCAAGGCGCCCGACGTGCCCTCCATGCTCATCGAGACCAACTACATCACCAACCCGCGCACCGCCAGGCTGCTCATGTCCACGGACTACCAGCAGCAGCTGGCCCAGGCCATCTTCACCGGCGTGGACAACTACTTCTCCCACTACCCGCCGCCGGGCACCCAGTACGCGGTGGCCAAACAGCAGCGGGACGGCCGGGCGTCGGGCATGCTGGCGTCCGGCGTGGGTATCGGTCCGCAGAAATAGACACTGTTCCGGGCAGCCATGTCCGGATCCGTCTGATTCACGTTTCTCCCCTTACGGTAAGCTAAGGCCCTCCCAAGCCTTAGGTTCTCCATGCCCATCCGCGAACTGCCCCTCCAGCTCGTGAACCAGATCGCCGCCGGCGAGGTGGTGGAGCGCCCGGCGTCCGTGGTCAAGGAGCTCCTGGAGAACGCCCTGGACGCGGGCGCCACCCGCGTGGAAGTGGAGGTGGAGGGCGGCGGCGCGCGGCTCATGCGCGTGCGCGATGACGGCGGCGGCATCCCGAAGCAGGAGCTGCCGCTGGCGGTGGCGCGCCACGCCACCAGCAAGATCGCGAGCCTGGAGGACCTGGAGCGGGTCGCGACCCTGGGGTTCCGGGGCGAGGCGCTGCCGAGCATCGGCGCCGTGGCGCGTCTCGCCATCACCTCCCGCACGCAGGACAGCGAGCATGCCTGGCGCCTGGAGGGGGACGGGCATGGCCGCTATGCGGAGCCCGCGCCTGCGGCCCATGCCCAGGGCACCAGCGTCGAGGTGCGCGACCTCTTCTTCAACACCCCGGCCCGCCGCAAGTTCCTGAAGAGCGAGGCCACGGAGTTCGGCCACCTGGACACGGCGGTCCGGCGCATCGCGCTGGCTCGCCATGATCTCGACGTGCAGCTCAGGCACAACGGCCGGCCGGTACTGGCCTTGCATGCCGCCGGCGACCTTCCCGGCATCGAGCGGCGCCTGAAGGAACTCGTGGGTCCTGAGTTCATCGGGCAGGCCTTCCATCTCGAGCAGCAGGCCGGCGGCTTGAGGCTCACGGGATGGTTGGCGCGCCCGACCTTCTCCCGCAGCCAGGCCGATCTTCAGTACTTCTACGTGAACGGCCGCGTGGTGCGCGACAAGCTGCTGGCGCACGCGGTGCGCCAGGGTTTCCACGACGTGCTGTTCCACGGCCGCCATCCCGCCTACGTGCTGTACCTCGAGCTCGATCCCGCACGGGTGGACGTCAACGCCCATCCCGCTAAGCACGAGGTGCGATTCCGCGACAGCCGCCTGGTGCACGACTTCGTGTTCCGCACCGTGCAGGAAGCGCTGGCCGCGACCACACCACGGCCCCAGGGTGCGGGCATGCCTGCGCCCAGTGGTGACGCCATGCCGCCCATGGCCCCGGGCTACCGCCCGGCGGGGCTCGGCCCGCAGCAGATGCCCATGCAGGTGGCGGAGACGCTCGCTGCCTATGCGCAACTGCACAGCGACGGTGCAACCATGCCGGCAGCCGCTCCACTGCAGGGTTCAGGCGTGCCTCCGCTCGGCTACGCACTGGCGCAGCTCCACGGCATCTACATCCTCACCGCCGCGCCCGATGGCCTGATCCTGGTGGATATGCATGCGGCCCACGAGCGCATCACCTACGAACGCATGAAGGCGGCATTGGAGCAGGGCAGCGTGGTCACGCAGCCGCTGCTGGTGCCCATCACGCTCGCCGTCAGCCGGCGGGAGGCGGATCTCGCGGAGACCGCGGCGGCGGTCCTCGCCACCGGCGGCTTCGTGGTGGAGCGGCGCGGGCCTGAGAGCCTCGCCATCCGCGAGGTGCCGGCGCTGCTGGCGAAGGAAGACGTCGCCGCGCTGCTGCGCGACCTCTTGGCGGACCTGGCGGAGCACGGCGAGAGCCGGCGCCTGGACGAGTCCCTGGAGCGGGTGCTCGCCACCTCCGCCTGCCACACCTCGGTGCGGGCGCACCGGGAGCTGACGCTCGCCGAGATGAACGCACTCTTGCGGGACATGGAGCGCACGCCGCGCGCCGACCAGTGCAATCACGGCCGTCCCACCTGGACGCGCCTCACGCTTCCCGAACTCGATCGTCTATTCCTGCGTGGCCGCTAAACCAGCGGCCATCTGCATCATGGGTCCCACCGCCTCGGGCAAGACCGCGCTTGCGGTCGAGTTCGTGAAGCGGCTGGGCTGCGGGATCGTGAGCGTGGACTCCGCCATGATCTACCGCGGCATGGACATCGGCACCGCCAAGCCGGGGCCCGAGGTGCTGGCGGTGGCGCCGCACCGCCTCATCGACATCCTCGATCCGGCCGAGAGCTATTCCGCCGCGCGCTTCCGGGAGGACGCGCTCGCCGCCATGCGCGAGGTCACCGCCGCCGGCGGGGTGCCGCTCCTGACGGGCGGCACCATGCTTTATTTCGATGTGTTACAGCACGGTATCGCGCCGCTGCCGGACGCCGACCCCGTGCTGCGCGCGGAGCTGGACGCCCGTGCCGCGCGGGAAGGCTGGGCCGCGCTGCACGCCGAGCTCGCGCGCCTGGATCCCAAGGCCGCTGCGCGCATCCATCCCAACGACCCGCAACGCATCCAGCGCGCGCTGGAGGTCTGTCACATCTCCGGCCGTCCGCTCTCGGAACTCCAGGCCGCCGCCGCGGTCGAAGCCGGGGAATACCGCTACATCAAGCTGGCGGTGGCGCCCGCCGACCGCGCGGTGCTGCACCAGGCGATCGAGCGGCGCTTCCATAGCATGATGGAGCAGGGTTTCCTGGAAGAGGTGCGTAACCTGCATGCGCGCGGCGATCTCGACGCAGGCATGCCGTCCATGCGCGCTGTTGGATATCGCCAACTTCTGGAATATCTGGCAGGGGCCTGCGGTCTTGATGAAGCGGTCCGCCGTGGCATCGTCGCCACACGCCGTTACGCGAAGCGGCAGCTCACGTGGTTGCGCGCGGAGACGGACGTGGCGTGGTTCGAGACGGGTTCGCCGCAACTCGTGGAACGCGCGCTCGCACGCGCGGCGCGCGATCTCCATCCAAGGTAAATGGCGGCCCCTGTGATACAATTGGCGATAATATGTACAGAACCATGGGCCTACCCAACCGGCCTGCAACTACAACAAGGAGAAGCACCATGGCGAAAGGTCAATCGCTGCAAGAGCCGTTCCTGAACGCCTTGCGGCGCGACAAGGTGCCGGTCTCGATCTATCTCGTGAACGGCATCAAGCTCCAGGGCCAGATCGAGTCGTTCGATCAGTTCGTGATCCTGCTCAAGAACAGCGTCAGCCAGATGGTCTACAAGCACGCCATCTCCACCGTCGTGCCGGGCCGGCACGTGCACGTGGGTCCGGCCCCGGGCCACGAGGCCGAGGCGGGCAACGAAGGCGGCGGCGAGCATCATTGAGCCTCACGGCTCCGGGATACCAGGTTGTTTGAACGCCCGAAGAGCGGCGAACGCGCCGTCCTGGTCCATCTCGACCTGAACTCAGACCACGGCGAGGTGCTGCTCGCCGAATTCGCCGAGCTCGCCCGCGCCGCAGGCGCCGAGGTGCTGGCTACCGTCACCGGCAGCCGCCGCATCCCTGAGCCGCGCTACTTCATCGGCGAAGGCAAGGCCGCCGAAGTCGGCGAGCGCGTCAAGGAGCTCAAGGCCGATCTGGTGCTGGTGAACCATGCGCTCAGTCCCAGCCAGGAGCGCAACCTGGAGAAATTGCTCTCCTGCCGCGTGCTCGACCGCACCGGACTCATCCTCGACATCTTCGCCCAGCGCGCCCGCACCTTCGAGGGCAAGCTGCAGGTGGAGCTGGCCCAGCACCGGCACCTGGCCACGCGCCTGGTGCGCGGCTGGACCCACCTGGAGCGGCAGCGCGGCGGCAGCATCGGCCTGCGCGGTCCCGGCGAGACCCAGCTCGAGATCGACCGCCGCCTCATCGGCAAGCGCATCGACATGCTCGAGAAGCGCCTCGAACGGGTGGGCGACCAGCGTGAACAGGGCCGCCGCACCCGCCAGCGCCACGACGTGCCCACGGTCTCGGTGGTGGGCTACACCAATGCCGGCAAGTCCACCCTGTTCAACGCCCTGACCGGCGCCGAAGTGCTGGCGGCGAACCTGCTGTTCGCCACCCTCGACCCCACCCTGCGGCGCCTGCAGCTCGGCGACGCCACCCAGGCGGTGCTGGCGGACACGGTGGGGTTCATCCGCGACCTGCCCCATGACCTGGTGGCGGCGTTCCGCTCCACCCTGCAGGAGACGGAAGAGGCCGCGCTGCTGCTGCACGTGGTGGACGCCGGCGACCCGGAGCGGGACGAGTACATCGAGACCGTGAACGCAGTACTCACCGAGATCGGTGCCGACAAGGTCCCGCAGATCGAGGTGTTCAACAAGATCGACCTCACCGGCCAGGCTCCCGGCGTGGAGCGCGGGCCGGACGGCCTCGCGCGCCGCGTCTGGGTGTCCGCCGCCACCGGCGCCGGCCTCGACCTGCTGCGCCACGAGATCTCCGGGCGGCTCAAGAGCGACGTGGTCCACGGCTGGATACGCCTCTCCCCGGCCCATGGCCGCGCCCGCGCCGCGTTCTTCGACATGGGGGCCGTGAAGAACGAGAAGGGGGACGAGCAGGGCGGCTACCTCCTGGAAGTGGAGCTGCCGCGCCGCGAGTACCAGCGGCTCTGCCGCCGCGAGGGCCTGGAACCGGAGGCCTTGAGCGCCTGAGCGGCCCGGCCCATAACCCGGTATAATCTGACCACGGGCGGTCCTGAAAAGGGCGCCCGTTTTTTGTGCCCGCCGCTCCGGCGGATTCAAGAGGTCCCTAGATGCTGGTGCCATTCCTGAGCGCGGTCGGATTGATGCTGGTGATGGAGGGCATCGCGCCCTTCGTCGCGCCCCGCGGCTTCCGCCGCACCCTGGCCGCCGTGGTGCAGGCGGACGACCGGGTGTTGCGCCTGGTCGGTCTGCTCAGCATGGCGGCCGGCGTCGTGGTCCTGTACCTGGTGCGGAGTTGAGCATGGGCAAGAATGTAATAGTGATAGGCGCTCAGTGGGGCGACGAGGGCAAGGGCAAGCTCGTCGACTGGCTCACTGACCGCGCCGCCGCGGTGGTGCGCTTCCAGGGCGGCCATAATGCCGGCCACACGCTCGTCATCGGCGGCGAGAAGACCGTGCTCAAGCTCATCCCCTCCGGCATCCTGCGGGAGGACGTGCAGTGCCTCATCGGCAACGGCGTGGTGCTCTCGCCCACGGCGCTGTTCGAGGAGATCGCCATGCTGGAGAGCAAGGGCGTGCCGGCGCGCCGGCGCCTCAAGATCTCGCCTGCCTGCCCGCTGATCCTGCCGTCCCACGTGGCGCTGGACAAGGCGCGCGAGCACGCCAAGGGCGCCGGCAAGATCGGCACCACCGGCCGCGGCATCGGCCCCGCCTACGAGGACAAGATCGCCCGCCGCGCCGTGCGCGTGGCGGACCTGTTCCACCGCGAGCGCTTCGCCGCCAAGCTCGGCGAGGTGCTGGATTACCACAACTTCGTGCTCAAGAACTACTTCCGCACCGAGCCGGTCTCGTTCCAGCAGACCCTCGAGCAGTGCCTCGAGCTCGTGCCGCAGCTCGAGCCCATGGTGGCGGACGTCACCGGCATCCTCTACGCGCTCAACGAGCGCGGCGAGAACATGCTGTTCGAGGGCGCCCAGGGCGCGCTGCTGGACGTGGACCACGGCACCTACCCCTACGTGACTTCGTCCAACACCACCGCGGGCGGTGCCGCCACCGGCACCGGCCTCGGCCCCCGCTACTTCAGCCAGGTGCTGGGCATCGTCAAGGCCTACACCACCCGCGTGGGCGAGGGCCCCATGCCCACGGAACTGTTCGATGCGATGGGCGAGCACCTGGCGCGCCGCGGCCACGAGTTCGGCTCCGTCACCGGCCGTCCGCGCCGCTGCGGCTGGTTCGACGTGGTGGCCCTGAAGCGCTCCATCATCAACAACAGCGTGAGCAGCGTCTGCATCACCAAGCTCGACGTGCTGGACGGCCTCGACACCATCCGCATCTGCGTGGCCTACAAGACCCCCCAGGGCGAGGTGAAGATCGCGCCCACCGGCGCCGAGAGCTTCGCCGAGTCCGAGCCCGTGTACGTGGACATGCCCGGCTGGAAGGCATCCACCGTGGGCATCACGAAGTACGAGGAGCTGCCGGAGAACGCCCGGGCCTACCTCAAGAAGGTGGAGGAACTCATGGGCGTGCCGGTGGACATCATCTCCACGGGCCCCGATCGCACCCAGACCATCGTCCTCAAGCACCCCTTCGACTGAACGCTTTCAGATCCCCAAAAGAAAAGGCGCGCCGTCTGGCGCGCCTTTTTTATCTGTGGCTTCAGGTCAGTTTCTGAAGTCCCACTGAACCTTGAAGATGACCACGTTGCCCGATGCGACCACCGGCTGGCCCAGGCCGTCGGTCTCGGTCACGAGGCCGTGGTTGAATACCAGGTAGATGTTGCTCGCGCCGCCCACGATCCAGCGCAGCCGGGTGTTGTAGCTCACGCCGTTCACCACGTCGTTGTTGTACTGCATCTGCGTGGAGACGTAGAACGTGGGCGTGAACGCATAGGTGCCGGTGAAGGTGGTGAGGCGCGTGGAACCGTCTCCCTGGGGCGAGTAGTAGAACAGCCATTCCTGCGAGGCCGAGAGCACCAGCCGGCCGGACGGCGTGCTCCAGTGCGCCTCCACCAGGGGGTGATGGGCGGTGCCCGCATAGAACGTGCCCTGGGAGTCGATGAACCGCCACCAGAAAGCCTGCGAGGTGGGGGAGTTGAACTGCACGCGGCGGCGGTTCCAGGTGTACTGGCCCGCCGGCACCGTCACGCCCGGCACGATCTCGAAGGGGAACGCCGGGGCATCGTACGTCTGGTAGACGTCCGCTTCCCAGTACCATCCGCCCTCGGTCAGCATCTCCGGGCTGAAGAACCACTCGGAGCTCTGCTTGCCGCCGCCGTTGGGGCCGAAGCCATCGTCCTCGCTGTAGTGGCCGTAGAACCAGAAGCGGTGCACCCAGTTGAACACGCTGTCCTTGGCGGGACGCGGCTGGTAGCCGAGCTCGTTCATGTAGTGGCGGGTGCCCGGGCGGGGCAGGAACCCCAGCGCCGGGTCCAGCGCCTCGCCGAACTGGCTGTACTGCACGTGGGCATACCACAGGTCGTTCGGGTACTCCGCGTCCACACCGAAGCCGTTCGTGTTGCCCGTCGGCAAGTCGCCGGAGGAGTGGCCGAGCCAGCCGGCGAAGTTGAGGTTCTTGTCGCCCTGGAAGGTGGAGGTCTTCCAGGTGGCGTCGGTACCCACGAAGGTGTTGGAGTCGAGCCCGGTGGGGTCGCCGTGGGTCACCAGGGTGCCGAGCTGCAGTTCCGGATCCAGGTTGTAGGTGCCGCGGCCCACGAACAGGTTGGTGCCCTGGGACACGGCGCTGTCGCCCATCTGGGTATCCAGGAGCGCGAGCGAGCCCGAGTCCGACTGGCCGATAAGCTTAACGCCCTCGTCCAGCGAGACCTGCTCGCCGTCGACGAGGCCGATGGTGCGCGAGTTGAAGGGGATGAAGGTGGTGCCCAGGTTGTAGCCGAAGCTCAGCAGGTTCGAGCCCTGCAGGAAGAACTGGCGCTTCTCGGGGAAGAACAGCGGGAAGCGCGTGGTGTTGATCTGCTGCTGGTCCGCGTCGGCTTCCGCGAAGTCCGTGTGGTAGGTGAACAGGCCCGCGAGCGCCGGGTTGAAGTTGTACTTGAGGTCGAAGCCCGTGTTGCTGGTGGTGCCCTTGCCGGTCTGGTACTTGGCCAGGCCGTAGGGCTGGAAGTCGAGGCCCTTGCCCTGCTGCATGCCTTGCATGCCCGTGAGCAGGCCCTCGCGCTGCAGCTGGTACACGGAGGAGTCCAGCGTGGTGCCGGACCAGTCCAGGGTCAGGAGGTCGCGCGGCACGTTGCGGGCCAGGTTGAAGCCCCAGCGGGTGAGGCCGTCGGTGAACTGCAGGCTGCGGGTGTCGATGGCGATCTCGGCGGTCCAGCCGTGCTCGTCCCGGGTCACCACCGTGTCCCAGATGCCGTCCCAGTTGTAGTCCACCCCGTCGTTGCTGTTGATGGCGGGGGTGGGGGACTGCAGGCCGTCGGCCATGGCGCCGGCGGCGTTCACCCGGAACACGTAGGCGAACCGGTGAGTGCCGAAGGTGTCCAGCATGAACAGCACGTTGTCGTCGTCGCCCTGCCAGCCGTCGCGCACCAGGGTATGGCTGATGGAGCGGCTCGGGTCCGGATCCTCGCAGCGCAGGCCGATGTAGAGGGTGTGGTCATCCCGCAGCAGCAGGACCTTGGTGTGATAGGGGGTGGGCTCACCCGGATGGGGGCTCTGCTGGGTGATGTCCGGGATCACCCCGGCCTGACTCCAGGCTGCCTCGTCCAGGCGCCCGTCCACGCTGATGGCGCTGCCATCAACGTGGCCCGCCTGGACCTCGGGAACCTCGTCCTGGGCCAGGGCCGGCAGGCATAGGCCCGCCAGCAGCACCGCCAGGACCCCACTTGCCGCTTTACCCCGCCGGCTGGGAGTCGGATTTCTCTGCATGTCCCTTGGATGCCGGGAGAGGCCAAAAGGTTTTACGTTTTGACACAAAACCGGGAATATTTTTGGCGGACAGGGCATCGGGCACGAAGCTGAATTCTTTATGACCAGGGCCTGCGCAATCGGCTCTGGCACAGGGTGGTCGATATCGGCGCCAGGGGCGAGGACGGTGTCTTTACGCGGGCATTGCCCGCGTCCGCCTGAGCGGCCGGACAGATGTCCGGGCTGGACTAACGACGGTTAAGAGCTTGATTAATGACGCCAGGGATAGCGACCACGAAAGCATTAAATACTTGGTGCCCAGGAGAGGGCGAAGCCGGGGTTTTAGCGCGAGCACTGCTCGCGCCCGGCTGAGCGACCGGACAGGACGTCCGGTCAGGGCTACCGTCAGAAAGGGTCTCGATTAAAGTCGCCAGGGACGGCGGTCGCAGAGAGAATAAAGAACCTGGTGCCCAGGAGAGGGTTTTCCCAAGTCCGAGCACAGCTCGGACTTGGGAAAACGCCCGGACAGGAAGTCCGGGCCGGGCTAACGCCGGCAAGGATATCGATTTAATGTGCCAGGGAAGGCGACTACAGAGAGAGTTAAGACCTTGGTGCCCAGGAGAGGGCGAAGGCGGTGTCTTTACGCGGCCACTGGCCGCGTCCGCCTGAGCGGCCGGACAGGATGTCCGGGCTGGACTAACGACAGTTAAGAGCTTGATTAATGACGCCAGGGATGGCGACCACGAAAGCATTAAATACTTGGTGCCCAGGAGAGGACTCGAACCTCCACGGTGTTACCCGCTAGTACCTGAAACTAGTGCGTCTACCAATTCCGCCACCTGGGCTTTAGGGGCGCGAAGGGCGGGCACTTTACCGGCCCCTTCGGTGGGTGTCAATGCGCCTATTCCCTTGAAAGACCTCTAAAAATCAGCGTTTTTCACCGCCGGCGCGGACTTGGCCCCCGCGCTCCGCTATCCTGCACGCCATGAGACGCAAGAAAACCCGCAGCCAGCCCTCCCGCCGCCGCCCCAAGCGCGGCACCGATCCCTACGCCCAGCGGGAAGCCCTCAAGTACGCCCGCCCCATCGCGAGCCGCGAGGCGATCCTGGAGTGGCTGACGGAAGCGGACCAGCCCCTCTCATTCGAGCGCCTGGCCCATGACCTGAAGCTCCACGACGCGGTGGACATCGAGGCCCTGAACCGGCGCCTGGGTGCCATGCTGCGGGACGGCCAGCTGGTGCAGAACCGGCGCGGCGAGTACTGCCTGGTGAAGCGCCTGCCGCTCACGGCCGGCACCGTGATCGGCCACCGCGACGGTTTCGGTTTCCTCAAGCCCGACGAGGGCGGCGACGACATCTTCCTGCCGCCGCGCCAGATGCGCGAGCTCATGCACGGCGACCGCGCGGTGGTGCGGGTGCAGGGCGTGGACCGGCGCGGCCGCCCCGAAGGCTCGCTGGTGGACGTGCTGGAGCGCAACACCACCGAGCTCGCCGGCCGCTACGTGGAGGAACGGGGCGTGAGCTTCGTGGTGCCGGACAACGCGCGCATCTCCCACACCGTGCAGGTGCCGGTGCCCGAGCGCGGCGGCGCCCGCACCGGCCAGATGGTGGTGGTGCAGATCACCCAGCAGCCCGGCAAGCACAGCGAGGTCATCGGCCGCGTCAGCCGGATCATGGGCGAGCGCAACGCCGCCGGCATGGCGACGGAGCTCGCGATCCATGCCCACGCCTTGCCCCATGCCTTCCCGCCGGAGGTCGAGCAGGAAGTGCACGGCCTGCGGCCGGAGGTGCCGGAGGAGGCGAAGCAGGGCCGCCTGGACCTGCGCGCGACGCCGCTCGTCACCATCGATGGCGAGGATGCCCGCGACTTCGACGACGCCGTGTTCTGCGAGAGGCAGGGGGACGGCTTCCGCCTGCTGGTGGCCATCGCCGACGTCTCCCACTACGTGAAGCCCAGCACCTCGTTGGACCGCGAGGCCCAGAAGCGCGGCAACTCGGTGTACTTCGCCGACCGGGTCATCCCCATGCTGCCGGAGGTGCTGTCCAACGGCCTCTGCTCCATCAACCCCCACGTGGACCGCCTGTGCATGGTCTGCGAGATGCGGGTGGACAAGGACGGCGAAGTCAGCCGCGCCCGCTTCCACGAGGCGGTGATGCGTTCCGCCGCCCGCTTCACCTACACCAAGGTCGCGAAGATACTGGTGGACAAGGACCCGGACCTGCGCCGCGAGCATGCGGCCCTGGTGCCGCACCTCGAGACCCTGTACGCGCTCTACCACGTGCTGCACAAGGCCCGGCAGCGGCGCGGCGCCATCGACTTCGACACCACCGAGACCAAGGTGGCGTTCGACGCGCAGGGGGGCATCGCCGCCATCGTCCCGCAGGTGCGCAACGACGCCCACAAGCTGATCGAGGAGTGCATGATCGCCGCCAACGTGCAGGCGGGGAAGTTCCTCTCCAAGCACAAGCTCGCGACCCTGTACCGGGTCCACGCCGGTCCCAAGGAAGAGAGCCTGGAGAAGCTGCGCGTCTTCCTCGGCACCCTCGGCCTCAAGTTCGGCGGCGGCACCGCGCCGGAGCCGATGCACTACGCCAAGCTGCTGGAGAAGGTTCAGGAGCGCCCCGACAAGGAGCTCATCCAGACCGTGCTGCTGCGCTCCCTGGCCCAGGCGGTGTATACCCCGGAGAACGTGGGCCATTTCGGTCTCGCGCTGGATTTCTACGCCCATTTCACCTCGCCCATCCGCCGTTACCCGGACCTCTTGGTCCACCGCGCCATCCGCCACGTGGTGCGCGGCGGCGAGGGACGCAGCTTCGGCTATTCCGGCGGGCAGATGGAGCAGCTCGGTTCCCACTGCTCCATGACCGAGCGGCGGGCGGACGAGGCCACCCGCGACGCCCTGGACCGCCTCAAGGCCGAATACATGCGGGACAAACAAGGTGAAGAGTTCGAGGGCCTGGTCACCGGCGTCACCAACTTCGGCCTGTTCGTGCAGATCAAGGGCCTCTACGTGGAGGGCCTGGTCCACGTGACCTCGTTGCCGAACGACTACTACGACCACGACGCCGTCGGCCACCGCCTGGTGGGCGAGCGCACCGGCCGGGTGTTCCGGCTCACGGACACGGTGCGGGTGCGCGTCGCCGCCGTGAACGTGGACGAGCGCAAGATAGACTTCGAGCTCGCGGCGCTGCCCGAGCCCGGGCGCCATGGCAGCCGCCAGAACCACCGCCAGTCCGGGCATCCGGGCGGCAAGAAGCCGCGCAGACGCTAGAAGGCCTCATCCGATGCGAGAGAAAGAATTGATCTACGGCCTGCATGCCGTCACCGCGCTGCTGGAGGGCGGCGGCAAGGTGCATTCGCTGTGGATGCTGGACAGCCGCCATGACGACCGCCTCACGCGCGTGGCGGAGCTGGCGCAGCAGGCCGGCGTGAAGGTGCAGCGGGTGCCGCGCGCCGAGCTCGACCGGCTCACCCACGACGCGCGCCACCAGGGCGTGGCCGCGGAGGCGGAAGGCGCTGAGCTCAGGGACGAGGGCGGCCTGATGCCGCTCCTGGACCGGCTCGATGAGCCGCCGTTCCTCCTGGTGCTGGACGGCGTGCAGGATCCCCATAACCTCGGCGCCTGCCTGCGTTCCGCGAACGCCGCCGGCGTGCACGCGGTGATCGCCCCCAAGGACCGCTCCGCCGGCCTCACCGCCGTGGCCCGCAAGGTCGCCTCCGGCGCGGCGGAGGTCACGCCGTTCTTCCAGGTCACGAACTTGGCGCGCACGCTCCGGGACCTCAAGGAGCGCAACATCTGGTTCGTCGGCCTCGCCGGCGAGGCGGACCAGAGCCTCTACGAGCTGGACCTTAAAGGCCCCATCGCGATCGTCATGGGTGCGGAGGGAGACGGCATGCGCCGCCTCACCAAGGAAAACTGCGACTTCCTGGCGAAGATCCCCATGGGCGGGCAGGTGGAGAGCCTCAACGTCTCCGTCGCTACGGGCGTCACGCTCTTCGAAGCCCTACGCCAACGCCGCAAAAAATGAGTCTTTTGGCCGCTGGCGTTGTTGCGCTTCGGGCTCGCAGTCGGTCATGCACATAAGAGTGCACTCCCTCCTGCTCGCCTCGCGCGCCTAGCCAGCGACCAAAATCCTTCATTTTTGCATCACCATTTGTTGAAGCGGATATAAAAAAGGCGCCTCCGTTTAAGGAGGCGCCCATCACACGAGACGACTCGGGGTGAAATCGTCTCAGTTGCCTTTCTGCGCCGTGCCGCGCTTTATGAACAGGCAGTCGAACTCCATCGCCCAGGTCTTGCCGCCGTCCTTCGAGGCCACGGAAGTCTCGCGCACGCCTTCACCTTGCTTGGCCCAAGTGATCCTGTGGTGCACTTCGGTGCCGTCCTTGGCGGTGGTGGTGGCGGTCATCGTCAGCACGCCGTCCTTGAAGTTGCCGTCCTGGAGCCACAGGCCGGCGCCGTTGTTCACCCAGCTCTGGTGCCAGTGCTTGAGGCTCGGCACATAGAGTGAGTAGCTCTCGCCGATCAGTCCGTCCACCTGCTCGTACTTCTCGTGCAGCGCGCAGCCGTCCAGCACCGGCGCGATCACCGCGTGGGCGATGGAAGGGCCCTTGCCGTCCGGGTGGTCGCCCATGTCGATGGTGTCCCAGTCGCCGATCCAGAAGTCGAGCTGGTGGTACACCGCGTCGTCACAGTAGTGGTGCAGGGCCGGCTTGGCATCGGCACCGGCGGCAGCGAGCTGGGTCTCGGCCTGGGCCGTGAGGCCGGTGCCCAGGAGAGCGACGGCGAACAGGGTGCGGATCTTCATCGAAGGTCTTCCTCGGGGTTGCGAGGCCCTAAGAGATAGCACGCGATCGCCGGCGCGACCCGCCGTTTTCGGACTTGGTCAGGCTTCGTCGAGGCTGCTCCCGGATCCGTCGTGGCGGGATCAGGCGGCTGCCGCGTCCTCGGCCTCCATGAGCGCTTCCAGCACGTCGCTGTGGGCGTTCCAGATGTTGCGCTGGCCGGCCATCCAGGCGGCCGCCTCGTCCAGGGGCCGCGGCTCCAGGCTGAGCAGGTGCTCGCGGCCAGCCCGGCGCCGGCGCACCAGATGCGCCCGCTCCAGGATGCGGATGTGCTTGGACACGGAGTTCAGGGAGATGGGGAAGGGCGCCGCCAACTCCGTGACCCGGGCTTCCCCGCGGGCCAGGCGCTGCAGGATGGCCCGGCGGGTGGGGTCCGCCAGGGCTCCCAGGGTCAGGTCCAGGGTGGCAGGCCGAGCCATAGATTTAATATTCACCCATACGGATTAATAATAGCTTAGTTACAGCCCTTATCCAAGCCTTGTTCCAGACCGGTAGCTGTCCTAAGCCACTGAATTTGCAAGCCCACGGAGCCTGTGGCATCATGCGCGCCCTTCCGTCGAGACCCGCCGGAAGCCCTTGCTACACCGCTTCGACGGGTAGCCGGTCAGTCCATAAGGAGCTTCGATTGAGACACTACGAGATCGTGTTTCTGGTCCACCCTGACCAGAGCGAACAGGTGCCCGCGATGGTCGAGCGTTACCGCTCGATGATCGAGTCCGAAGGCGGCAAGGTGCACCGCATGGAAGACTGGGGCCGCCGCCAGCTCGCCTATCCCATCGCCAAGGTCCACAAGGCCCATTACGTGCTGATGAACATCGAGTGTGGCCAGTCCACCCTCAATGAGCTCGTCGGCATGTTCCGCTTCAATGACGCCGTGCTGCGTCACCTGGTGGTGCGCCGCGAGGAAGCCGTCACCGAGCCCTCCGCGCTGGTCAAGCCGAAGGACGAGGAGAAGGAAGGCCGCGCCGAGCGCTTCGACGACGACCGCGACGACGATCGCGAGCCGGCGTAACCCCAAAGAATTCGAGAGGACAAGCACATGTCACAGCAGCGTTTTTTCCGTAAGCGCAAGTTCTGCCGGTTCACGGCGGAAGGCGTCGTCGAGATCGACTACAAGGACCTGGCCACCCTCAAGGGCTACGTCACCGAGACCGGCAAGATCGTGCCGAGCCGCATCACCGGCACGCGCTCGAACTACCAGCGCCAGCTCTCCCTCGCCGTGAAGCGCGCCCGCTTCCTGGCGCTCCTGCCCTACACCGACCAGCACTGAGGAGGTAACTAGCAATGGAAGTCATCCTCCTGCAGAAGGTCGATAACCTCGGCAACCTGGGCGACAAGGTCAAGGTGCGTGCCGGCTACGGCCGCAACTTCCTCATCCCCCAGGGCAAGGCCAAGCCTGCCACCGCGAAGAACATCGAGGAGTTCGAGAAGCGCCGCGCCGAGCTGGAGAAGCTCGCCGCGGAGCACCTGTCGGGCGCCGAGAAGCGCAAGGCGGAGCTCGAAGGCAAGGTCATCACCATCAACTCCAAGGCCGGCTCCGAAGGCAAGCTGTTCGGTTCCGTGGGCACGGTGGACATCGCCGACGCCCTCACCGCGGCCGGCCTCAAGGTCGAGCGCAAGGAAGTGCGCATGCCGCAGGGCCCGATCCGCACCGCCGGCGAGCACAAGGTGGAGATCCACCTGCACACCGACGTGAACGTGGAGATCACGATCAACGTCGTCGCCGAAGAATAAGCACCCCGTAAGGGATGCTGCAGAGAGCGGAGGCGCAAGCCTCCGTTTTCTTTTGTGGTTTCAGTGACTTAAGTATCGCCCAAAAAATCGCCAGTACCGGGCTGCCCCGGCCCCGGCGCTGGTGCGGCTCCCGGATGGGCATTTGCCCGTCCCGGCTTACTGCTCTAAATTGACTTGGACTTTGGGAGACCGATCCGTGCCCAGCGCCGTCAAGACCCTAGACCAGGCCACCAGCTCGGCCCTGGAAGCCATGCGCACGCCGCCGCACTCCCTCGAGGCGGAACAGGCGGTGCTGGGCGGCCTGATGCTGGATAACACCGCCTGGGAGCGGGTGGCTGACCGCGTCACCGAGGAAGACTTCTACCGCCAGGACCACAGGCTCGTGTTCCGGGCCATGGCCGAACTCGCCGACGCCGACCAGCCCTTCGACGCGGTGACCCTGTCCGAGTGGCTGCAGGCCCGCGGCAAGCTGGAGCAGGCGGGGGGGCTCGCTTACCTCGCGACCCTCGCCCGCGACACCCCCACCGCCGCCAACGTGCGCGCCTACGCCGACATCGTGCGCGAGCGCTCGGTGCTGCGCCAGCTCATCCGGGTGGGCGGCGAGCTCGCCGAGTCCGCCTTCCGGCCCGAGGGCCGCAGCGTGGCCGAGCTCGTGGACCAGGCCGAACGCTCCGTGTTCGAGATCGCCGAGCGCGGCGACCGCATGGGCAAGAGCTACGTGCGCATCAGCGAGCTCATGTCCAAGGCGGTGGACCGGCTCGATACCCTGGTGCACGCCGACAGCCACGTGACCGGCGTCGCCACCGGCCTCTCCAAGTTCGACGAGATGACCGCGGGGCTGCAGCCCGGCGACCTCGTCATCGTGGCCGGCCGCCCCTCCATGGGCAAGACCAGCTTCGCCATGAACATCGCCGAGTACGCCGCCATCAGCGGCGGCCTGCCGGCCGCCATCTTCAGCATGGAGATGTCCGGCGAGCAGCTCGCCATGCGCATGATCTCCTCGCTCGGCCGCATCGACCAGCTCAAGGTCCGCACCGGCAAGCTCGACGACACCGACTGGAAGCGCGTGAGCTCGGCCATCTCGATCATGTCCAAGGCGCCCATGTTCATCGACGACACCGGCGCCCTGACCCCGACGGAGCTCAGGGCCCGGGCCCGTCGCCTCAAGCGCGACCACAACCTGGGGCTCATCGTGGTGGACTACCTGCAGCTCATGCAGGTGCCCGGCACCCGCGAGAACCGCGCCACCGAGATCTCCGAGATCTGCCGCGGCCTGAAGTCCCTGGCCAAGGAGCTGCGCATCCCGGTGATAGCGCTCTCCCAGCTCAACCGCAGCCTGGAACAGCGTCCCGACAAGCGGCCCATCATGTCCGACCTGCGCGAGTCCGGCTCCATCGAGCAGGACGCCGACGTGATCGTGTTCATCTACCGTGACGAGGTCTACGACAAGGACAGCCCCGACAAGGGCACCGCCGAGATCATCATCGGCAAGCAGCGTAACGGCCCCATCGGCATGGTGCGCTCCACCTTCCTCGGCCAGTTCACCCGCTTCGAGAACTACACCGCCGACGACGGCGGCGGCTACGCATGAGCCGCGCCACCGGCGCGCTCATCGATCTCGCCGCGCTCCGTCACAACCTGAAGCGCGTGCGCGCGCTCGCTCCCAAGTCCCGCGTTATGGCGGTGCTCAAGGCCAACGCCTATGGCCACGGCCTCGCGCTCGCGGCCCAGGCGCTGGCCGACGCGGACGCGTTCGCCGTGGCGAGCCTGGAGGAGGCGCAGGTCATCCGCCGCGCCGGCCTCTCCAATCCCATCGTGCTGCTGGAGGGCGTGTTCGGCGAGCAGGAGCTGGAGGAGGCCGCGCGCTGGGGCTGCGAGCTCGTGGTGCACGACGGCTATCAACTCAAGCTCATTGAGAAGTGCGGACTGCGCGGCGAGCTCGCCGTCTGGCTCAAGGTCGACACCGGCATGAACCGCCTGGGGTTCGCGCCCGACGCGGTGGCGGACGCCTGGAAGCGGCTCAACAAGGCCAAGGCCGTGAAGCCGCCGGTGCGCCTCATGACCCACTTCGCCTCCGCCGACGAGACTTCCAACCCCAAGACCCAGTCGCAGCTCGAGGCCTTCGCCGCCGCCACCGCCGGCATCCAGGCCGAGCGCAGCATCGCGAACTCCGCCGGCATCCTCGCCTGGCCTGCGAGCCACGCGGACTGGGTGCGCCCCGGCTCCATGCTCTACGGCGCTTCGCCGTTCCCCATGAAGTGCGGCGCGGACGACGGCTTGAAGCCCGTCATGACCATGGAGACCACGCTCATCGCCGTGAAGGTCCTCAAGAAGGGGGAGAGCGTGGGCTACGGCGGCGCATTCGTGGCGCCGGAGGACATGACCCTCGGCATCGCCGCCATCGGCTACGGCGACGGCTATCCGCGCCACGCGCCCAGCGGCACCCCGGTGCTGGTGAAGGGCGTGCGCGTGCCGCTCGTCGGCCGCGTGGCCATGGACATGATCGGCGTGGACCTGCGCGGCGTGCGCTCGCCCGCGGTGGGCGACCGGGTGGCGGCCTGGGGACCGGAGCTGCCGGTGGAGGAGATCGCCCGCGCCGCCGGCACCATCCCGCTGGAACTGCTCTGCGGCGTCACGCAGCGCGTCAAATTCAGTGTCATTGACACAAAAGAAAAAACCCGCCGGTGAGGCGGGTTTTTTGATTCAGCTTTCGGCAGGGCTTACTTCATCTCGTAGAAGCCCATCTTCACGCCGGCGAGCTCGATCACGTCGTTGTCCGCGAGCTTCTGCGCCTGCGCGCCGATCTCCTTGCCGTTCACGGTGGGGAAGCCCTGGCCCTGGCCGCTCTCCACGTGCACCACGAAGAAGCCGTCGGCGCGGCGCGTCACGGCCGCCACCTGCACGCCCGGGCGGCCCAGGGTGGTGAGCGCCTTGTTGAGCTCCAGTTCCTTGCCGGCGAAGCCGCCGGAGAGCACCTGCAGCTTGGCCTTGGGCAGTCCGGCCGCCTTGCTGTCGTCGCCGATGGGGGCGCCGCCCGCGCCGGAGATCGCCTTGTTCACGCTGTCCATGCTCGGCACGCCGGTCTGGCTCTTGGTGCCGGGCCGGATGATCATGGTCTTCTCGAAGTCGTCGCCGTCGCCGCCGCCGGCCGCCGCGGCCTTGCCGCTCGCGTACTTGAGCGCGTGCCGGCCGATGGTGATCACGTCGCCCTCCTGGAGGGCGTGCTTCTTCACCAGCTTGCCGTTGACGTAGGTGCCGTTGGTGCTGTTGAGGTCTTCGAGGAACGAGTCCTTGAGGATGTTGATGATGAGCGCATGGTGGCCGGAGACCGCCATGTTGTCGATATGGATGTCGTTGTCCGCCAGTCGGCCGATCGTGTACCGCTCCTTCTCGAGCTCGTACTGCGCCAGCTCCTGGCCGTCCAATGTGAGTATCAACTTGCCCATGGCTCTGCCTCTTGGTGTTTCATCTTCTCATTCAGCGCCACTTGACCCCACGACGCTCACGAGAACCAGTCGGTCAGCCGGTCGAAGAACCCGCGTTGGGCCTCGAACGACTTGAGGGGCTGGACCAGGACCACGGAGACGTTGTCGCGTCCACCGTTGTCGCAGGCCAGCTTGACCAGCTGTTGGGCTGCCGTCTCAAGGTTAGCACTAAATGTCTTAAGGGTTAAGTAAATATCCGCGTCCTCTACCATGTCGTTCAGGCCGTCCGAGCACAGCAGGTAGATGTCATCGGGCATCACCACGTCCTCCTGGACGTCCACCTCCACGGTGGGCTCGATCCCCAGCGCCCGGGTGACCAGGTTCTTGTTGAGGGACTTGCGGGCTTCCTCCGGGGTATAGAAGCCCCGCGCCACCAGTTCCTGGAGCAGGGAATGGTCGGTGGTGACCTGCTCGAACTGGCCGTGCCGGATGCGGTACAGCCGCGAGTCGCCCACGTGGGCGATGGAGACGCGGTTGTTGTAGAACAGGCAGGCGACGATGGTGGTGCCCATGCCCTCGCACTGGGGCTGGCTCTTCGCCGTCTGGTGGATGATGTCGTTGGCCTTGAGGATGGCGTTCTTGAGCAGCACGCTCTCGGCGCTGTAGCCGTCGATCTGGCCGGCGTGCTTGTGGGCATCCTTGATGCCGTTGGTCACGAACTCGGTGAGGGTCTGCACGGCGATGCCGCTCGCGACCTCGCCGGCCTTGTAGCCGCCCATGCCGTCGGCGACCACGACCATGCCGGTCTCCAGGTCCGTGCCGATGGAGTCCTCGTTGTTCGGGCGCACCATCCCCTTGTCGCTGTGCCCGACGAAATTCAGCTTGCCTTTGTAGCTCATGCTCGCGGCCTTTTCTTAGCTAGCTGATCTGTGCGGCACAGGCGCGCACGTCCTTCGCGAACTCGGCGCCACGCTGGTAGCGCTGTTCGGGATCCTTCTGCATCGCCTTGTCGATCACGGTATCGATGCTGGCCGGTAGTTCACCCCTGAACAAGGTCACCGGTGCATGGGTCTCGTTGGCGATCTTGAACATCAGGGTCGCCATCGAGTCCGCCTGGAACGGCAACTGGCCGGCCAGCAACTGGTACATGGTAACACCCAGGGAGAACAGGTCGGAACGCCCGTCCACCTTCTTGCCGGAAAGCTGTTCCGGGCTCATGTAGGAGGGGGTGCCCAGGACCATGCCGGTCTTGGTCTTGCTGGAATCCGTGATGCGGGCGATGCCGAAGTCGGTGACCTTGATCTCGCCCTTTTCCTCGTCGTACATGATGTTGGCGGGCTTGATGTCCCGGTGCACCACGTTCTGGGAATGGGCGTAGTCCAGGGCGTCGGCGGCCTTGGCGATGATGTCCAGCACGGTCTTCGCGGGCAGCAGGGCGTTACCCTTCGTGCGCGAAGTGAGGTCCTTGCCCTTGAGGAACTCCATGGCGATGTAGGCCAGGTCGTGCTCCTCGCCGGCGTCGTAGATGGTCACGATGTTCGGGTGGTTGAGGCGCCCGGCCGTCTCGGCCTCGCGGAAGAAGCGCGCCTTCACCTCGGTCAGCTCGTCGGCATCGAACTCCTGCGACAGCGCCATGGTCTTGATGGCCACCACGCGGTTGATCTTGGGGTCGCGGCCCAGGTACACCACGCCCATGGCGCCCTTGCCCAGCTCCTTCTCCACCTGGTAGCGGCCCAGCATCGGCTTCTGCACCGTGCCGTCGCCCAGGATCATGGTGCCGGCCGCGGTGCCGCCGCCCCCGCCGCCCAGGATCACCGTGCCTTCCAGCTGCTTGGCGCGGTGCAGGCGCTCGCCGATGTCGCGGAACTTCGGGTTGAAGTCGTTGATGTAGGAGAACACCGAGCCGGCCTTGTTGAACTGGCGCTTGCGCTCGTAGTCCAGGGCCAGGTTGTAGAGCAGGTCGGCGATGGAGTCGTCCATCGGGCACTTGCGGAACTTCTCGAAGGCCATGTCCAGCTGGCCCTGGCCCTGGAAGGCGAGGCCCAGCATCTTGTTGCTCTCGGCGCTGTCCGCCTCGCTGCGCACCAGCATGCGGTTCAGCATGCCCGAGCGGATGATCGTCACCACCAGGTGCCCGACCACCAGCATCAGCACCGGCACCATCAGCGGCACCCACACGAACTTGCTCTTCATCATGCCGAACTCGACGACGAGCATCAGCACGATCAGGCCCACGCTCACCAGGGCGGCGATGCCCGGCTTGAGGCGCGGCAGCCCGATCGCGAGGTAGGCGGTGATCAAGAGCAGGGCGAGGAAGGTGATCCAGCCGGCCCAGCCCGGCTTGGTGAAGAAGTTCTGCTGCAGGATCGAGGAGATCACGTTCGCCATCACCAGCGCTGGCGACATGGTGGGCGAGGTCGGGGTGGGGAAGCTCGTGCCCACGCCGAGCGCGGTGGCGCCGATCAGCACGATCTTGCCGCGGAACGCGTCCGCCGGCACCTTGCCCTGCTTCACGTCAGCGTACGAGTACACCGGGAAGGGCGGGTTGCCGTTCGCGCCCGCGTAGTAGAAGTTGCGCATGAACATGTCGGAGCTGGTGCCGATGAACAGGCGCCCCACCTTGATGCCCCGGCCAGGCTGCACCTGCACGTCCTCGGGCTTGAGGTTCAGGCTCTTCATCGCGATCGCGAGCGACATGGAAGGGTAGTAGACGTTGTAGTAGCGCAGCGCCAAGGGCTCGCTGCGCAGCACCCCGTCGCTGTCCGGGATCTCGTCCAGGTAGCCGATGCTCGCGGTCTTGGCGAAGTCGGCGAGCGGCGGCGTCATGCCCTTGGTGGCGAGCGGCTGCACGTCCTCGGGGTCCGAGGTGGTGGCGCCGAGCGCGTTGCGCAGCAGGTAGTCCGGGGTCTCGTCACCCTGGTTGCCGAGCGGCTGCCCCAGGGTGAACAGCATGGGGATCACCACCTTGCCGGACTGCTGCATGGCGGCGGCGAGCTTGCTGTCGGTGTCGGTGACCTCGTCCGCTTCCTGCAGGCGCTTGCGCAGGTCCTCGAGGTCGGTGCGCACGGGGCCGGGCACGGTGATGCTGGCGGTCTTCGGTGCCGGCGCGGCGGTGCTGCCGGCGGGGGCGGGGGCCGCGAACGGCGCGGCCGCGCCCAGGGACGATGAATCGTAGAAATTCATCATGTCCTTGATATAGATGCTGCCTGCGTCCTGCTGGGCCTCGGAGAGGAAGATCGTGAAGCCGATGACCTGGGCGCCGTCCTGGGCCAGCTTGTGGATGAGTTCGGCGTGGTAGTCGCGGGGCCAGGGCCAGCGGCCCAGGGTCTGGATGCTGGCGTCGTCCACCGCGATCACCGCGATGTCCGGGGCCGGGGCGGCGCTGGTGAGGTTCATCCCAAGGTCATAGGCAGCCGTCTCGGTACGGTTGAAACCGTCCCCAAAGATGACATAAGCGACCAGGATGAAGACCAGTCCGTAGGCCACGCCCGCGAACCAGTCGCTGCTCCAGAAGCCCTTCTTCACCCCAACCCCTGCCCCTGAGAGGCTCTATCAAGCGTGGTCCATAGTACCTTGAATTTTCATGGAAATGGAAGCAAAAACCCCGGGAATAACCGCTCCGGAAGGCGTGTTACCATGCCGCCCAACGCGACCCCCGGCAGCCATGAAAAAGTCCAAGACCGTCTACGTCTGTGATGCCTGCGGCGGCAAATCCCTGCGCTGGGCAGGCCAGTGTCCCGACTGCGGCGCCTGGAACACCCTCACCGAGACCCAGACCCTGGCCGGGTCCAAGCCTGCCCCGGAAGCGGGCGGCCCTGCGCTCCTGGAAGGCCTCGACAAGGCCGGCCGTGAAGAGACGCCACGCTTCCCTACAGGCCTGGGGGAGCTGGATCGGGTCCTGGGCGGGGGCCTCGTGCCCGGGTCCATCACCCTCATCGGCGGCGACCCCGGCATCGGCAAGTCCACCCTGTTGCTCCAGGCCACCGCCAGCCTCGCCCGGGGCCGGCCGGTGCTCTACGTGAGTGGCGAAGAATCGCTCAGCCAGGTGGGCCTCCGGGCCCGGCGCCTGGAGGTGGCGGACGCCCCCGTGACCCTGGCGGCCGAGACCTGCGTGGAACGCATCCTGGAAGCCGCCCACAAGGCCCGGCCCGGCGTCCTGGTGGTGGACTCCATCCAGACCGTGTTCACCGTCACCCTGCAGTCGGCGCCCGGCGCCGTGGCGCAGCTGCGCGAGTGCACCGCGCTCTTCACCCGCTATGCCAAGCAGAGCGGCACCGCCGTGCTGCTGGTGGGCCACGTCACCAAGGAAGGCGTGATCGCCGGTCCGCGCGTGCTCGAGCACATGGTGGACACGGTGCTGTACTTCGAGAACGACGCCGGCAGCCGCTACCGCATCATCCGCTCCGTCAAGAACCGCTTCGGCGCCGCCAACGAGCTGGGCGTGTTCGCCATGACCGAGACCGGCCTCAAGGAAGTGAAGAACCCTTCCGCCATCTTCCTCTCGCGCCACGGCGAGGCGGTGGCGGGCTCCGCCGTCACCGTGATCCGCGAGGGCACCCGCCCCATGCTCATCGAGGTGCAGGCGCTGGTGGACGAGAGTCCCCTCAACAACCCGCGGCGCGTGGCCGTGGGCATGGACCCGAACCGCCTCTCCATGCTGCTCGCGGTCATGCACCGCCACGGCGGCATCGCCATGTTCGGCCACGACGTGTTCGTGAACGTGGTGGGCGGCCTCAAGGTGAGCGAGACCGCGGCCGACCTCGCGGTGCTGCTGGCCGCGCTCTCCAGTTTCCGCGACAAGCCGCTGCCCTCCGAGCTCATCGTGTTCGGTGAAGTGGGCCTCGCCGGCGAGATCCGCCCGGTCTACAACGGCGAGGAGCGCCTGCGGGAGGCCGCCAAGCACGGCTTCAAGCGCGCCATCGTGCCCAGGGCCAATGCGCCCAAGCAGGGTTCAATCGATGGCCTAGAAGTTGTTGGTGTCACGCGGCTCGCCGAGGCGATCGCGTCTATTTAGCGGGCTTTTTCTTCTCGGGCGGCAGCGTGAGCCGCACCGTCCTCACGGCGTTGCCGCTGGTCTGCACCACCTCGAACGGATAGCCCGCCAGCTTGAAGGCGGTGCCGGACTGCGGGATCGTCTCCAGCGACTCCAGGATCACGCCGTTCAGGGTCTTGGGCCCGCCCGTCGGCAGCTTGAGGTGCATCACCCGGTTCAGGCTGCGCACGTGGGCGCTGGCGTTGATGAGGTAGCTCGTCTCGCTCTCCTGGTACACGTCCTTGTGGTGCGCCGCCGGGTCCGTGGTGAACTCGCCGACGATCTCCTCCAGGATGTCCTCCAGCGTCACCAGCCCCTGGATGTCGCCGTACTCGTCCACCACCAGGCCGATGCGGCGCTTGGCGGTCTGGAAGTTCAGCAGCTGGCGCTGCAGCGAGGTGCCCTCCGGCACGAAGTGGGCGTCGCGCAGGATCTCCTTCAGGCCCTCCTTGCCGGGGTCGTCGCTGGAGAGGAGGTGCAGCACTTGGCGCGCGTGCACGAAGCCGAGCACGTTGTCGATGCTGCCCTCGTAGACCGGCATGCGGGTGTGCTCGCTGTTCTGCAGCTGGCGCGAGATGTCGTCCCAGTCCGCCTCGATGTCGATGCCGCTGATCTCGTTGCGCGGCACCATGATGTCCTCGACCGTGATCTTCTCCAGGTCCAGGATGCTGAGCAGCATGCGCTGGTGGCGCTTGGGGATCAGCGCGCCGGCCTCGGCCACCACGCTGCGCAGTTCCTCCCGGCTCATGGACTGCAGCGGCGCCTCGTCGGCGCGGATGCGCACCAGGCGCAGCAGTCCGTGGGTGAAGCTGTTCACCACCCACACCAGCGGCCACAGCACCTTGAGCAGCGGCACGTACACGTAGGCGGCGGCGAAGCCCACCCGCTCCGGGTACAGCGCGCCCAGCGTCTTGGGCGTGATCTCGGCGAAGATCAGCAGGCCGAGGATCAGGGCCGCGCCTGCCAGCGCCACCACTCCCTCGCCGCCCAGGCGCAACGCGATCAAGGTGGTGGTGAAGGTCGCCACCACGTTGGAGAGGGTGTCGCCGATGCGCATCAGCCCGATCAGCCGGTCCGGGCGCTTCAGCAGCCGTTCGGCGAACACCGCGCCGCGGTGCCCGGCGCGCGCCAGGTGCCGCAAGCGGTAGCGGTTGAGGCTCATGAGCGCCGTCTCGGAACCGGCGAAGAACCCCGAGATCAGGAAGCAGGCGCCGACGAGGATGAACAGGTAGCTGAGGGGCAGGTCGTTCATGGCAGCGTGCGCCGGGCGGCGCTCACCAGTGGCGGCCCAGGATCAGCTCCAGCACCAGCTTGCTGCCGAAGTAGGCCAGCACCAGCGCCGCGAAGCCCCCCAGGGTCCAGCGGATGGCGAGGCGGCCGCGCCAGCCGAACTTCCAGCGCCCCCACAGCAGCACCGCGAACACCAGCCACGCCAGCGCCGAGAGCACCGCCTTGTGGGCCAGGTGCTGGGCCATGAAGTCCTTGACGAAGATGAGGCCGGTGAGCAGCGAGAGCGTCAGCAGCACGAAGCCCGCGCCGATGAGCTGGAACAGGAAGCGCTCCATCTCGGTGAGCGGCGGCAGCGCGGAGAGCACGCCGCCAGCGCTGGCATGCCGCAGGCGCCGCTCCTGCAGGTACAGCGCGCAGGCCTGCAGCGCCGCCACGCCGAGCAGGCTGTAGGCCAGCATCGAGGTGAGGATGTGCATGCCGAGGGGCCAGCTCCGGTCCTGCAGCAGCAGCACGTCGTGGGGGAAGAGCTCCGCCAGCAGCACGCTCACGCCCGCGAGCGGGAACAGCACCAGGCCGAGGTTTTCGAAGGCGGGTTTCAGGAACATCGCAAGCCCGATGCATGCCATCAGCCAGCCGGCCAGCGCCACCGCGTTGAAGTAGCCGAGGTCGAGGCCGCGCGGCGTCGCCATGACGCCGTACAGCAGCACGCTGTGGATGAACACCGCCGCCATCGCCGCGCTCACGGTGAAGCCGCGGCCCTCGCGCAGCAGCGCCGGTCCCTTGCCCAGGAACCTGAGCAGCAGCCCCAGGGCGGCGGTGAGGTACAGGACGAGATCGAGTGCGGCGGTGCCGGTGAACTGCATGGCGTCGTGTCTGGCGGGGAGTGCCCCGAAGGCTGAAACCATCATCGCACAGGGTCCCGGCCCCGTGAAAGACCATATATAAGGCTTGTGTTAAGCTTGCCCAGCGGGAGGGGAGCCCGTCTAAAGGCAGGTAATTTCCACGATGGGCATCAGGATCCTGGGTTGCAGCGGAGGTATCGGCGCGGTATTGCGCACCACCTCGTTGCTGCTCGACAACGAGACGCTCATCGACGCGGGCACCGGCATCGGCGACCTCACGCTGGACGAGATGCGCCGGATCCGCCACGTGTTCTTCACCCACTCCCACCTCGACCACACCTGCGGCCTGCCGCTGCTGGTGGACACCATCTTCGACACCCTCAAGACGCCGCTCACGGTCTACGGCCGGCCCGAGACCCTGGACGCGGTGCGCAAGCACATCTTCAACTGGGTCATGTGGCCGGACTTCGGCGAGCTGCCGGCCAAGCACAACCCGGTGCTCACCTATAAGCCGCTCAATCCGGGCGACCGCATCGAGGTCGCCGGGCGCAAGCTGCACATGGTGGACGTGGACCATACCGTGCCGGGCGCGGGCTACATCATCGAGCGCGACGGCAAGGTGTTCGCCTTCAGCGGCGACACCTACACCAACGACACGTTCTGGGCGGCGGTCAACTCCTACCCGAAGATCGACGCGCTGATGGTGGAGGCCGCCTTCGCCAACAGCAACCGCAAGCTCGCGGACATGGCCAAGCACTACTGTCCCGAGACCCTCGCCGCGGACCTCAAGAAACTCAAGCACGACTGCCCGATATACATAACGCACCTCAAGCCCGGCGGCGAAGACGTGATCTTCGACGAGATCCGGGCGGCGCTGCCCCAGCGCAAGGTGACTCGTCTCAAGGGCGGCGAGGTGTTTGACCTATAATCCTTGTCTCCTGATTCTGCCGGCCCCATCTTCTGACCATGTTCAAGTCCCTCACCGAACGCCTCGATAAGACCCTGTCCGCCCTACGCGGCACCGGCCGGCTGTCCGAGCAAAACATAAGAGACGCCCTGCGCGACGTGCGCATGGCGCTGCTGGAAGCGGACGTGGCGCTGCCGGTGGTGAAGGCCTTCACCGACGCCGCCCGCGACCGCGCCCTGGGCGCGGAGGTGAGCGCCAGCCTCACGCCGGGCCAGGCCTTCATCAAGATCGTCCACGAAGAGCTGCTCAAGGCCATCGGCCCCGGCGCGCCGCTGGATCTCGCCGCCCAGCCGCCGGTGGTCATCCTGCTGGCGGGCCTGCAGGGCGCGGGCAAGACCACCAGCGCCGGCAAGCTCGCGCGCTACCTCAAGGAGCGGCTGCACAAGAAGCCGCTGCTCGTCAGCACCGACGTCTACCGCCCCGCTGCGCGGGAGCAGCTCAAGAAGCTCGCGGCCCAGGTGGGCGTGGACTATTTCGACTCCGTGAGCGACCAGCCCCTCGTCATCGCCGCCGGCGCGCTCAAGGAAGCGAAGGCGCGCCTGCACGACGTGCTCATCGTGGACACCGCCGGCCGCCTGCACGTGGACCAGGAGCTCATGCAGGAAGTGCAGGCGCTCGCCGCCGCGCTCGATCCCAAGGAGACCCTGTTCGTCATCGACGCCATGGCGGGCCAGGACGCGGCCAATGCCGCCGCCGAGTTCGGCAAGGCCCTCACGCTCACCGGCGTCATCCTCACCAAGGCCGACGGCGACGCCCGCGGCGGCGCCGCGCTCTCGGTGCGCCACGTCACCGGCGTGCCCATCAAGTTCATGGGCGTGGGCGAGGACACCGCCGCGCTGGAAGCGTTCCAGCCGGACCGCGTCGTCGGCCGCATCCTCGGCATGGGCGACGTGCTGGCGCTTGTCGAACAAGCACAGCAGAAGATCGACCGGGAGAAGGGCGCCGAGCTCGCCGAGAAGCTCAAGAAGGGCAAGCGCTTCGACCTCGCCGACTACCGCGCCCAGCTGCAGCAGTTCATGTCCATGGGCGGCATGGGCGCCATGCTGGACAAGCTGCCGGGCGGTGCCGCCATGGCAGGCAAGGTGAACGGCCAGTTCGGCGACAAGGAGCTCAAGCGCCAGATCGCCATCATCGACTCCATGACCGCCAGGGAGCGGGCCAAGCCGGACCTCCTGAACGGCTCCCGCCGCCGCCGCATCGCCCAGGGCTCCGGAACCCAGGTGCAGGAAGTGAACCGCCTCATCAAGCAGTACGACCAACTCGCGGACGTGATGAAAAAAATGTCCGGCGCGGGCGGTATGGCCAAGATGATGCGGAGCCTGAAAGGGCGCTTGCCGCCCGGTTTTGGGCCCCGATAGGGCGCCGGTATCGATCAGGGTTTAAGCGGGTTTTTGGCCCTTTTCAGCCTCCGGGGCCGGTTTTCAGCCCCCAAATCGCTCGTAAGCTCTTCACTTTTCTCCGGATTTCCGTAAAATACCCTGCTCTTTTCCGGGGTCTCCCCTCAGGGCGGCCCCAAGTTTTTTATAGAGGATCAGATTTAATGGTCACCATCCGTCTTTCCCGCGGCGGCGCCAAGAAGCGCCCCTTCTACCACCTGGTCGCGACCGACAAGCGCAGCTCGCGCGACGGCCGTTACATCGAGCGCCTGGGCTTCTACAACCCGCTGGCCGCCAAGCACGAAGAGACGCTGCGCGTCGACGCCGCGCGCATGAAGCACTGGCTCTCGAACGGCGCCCAGCCGTCCGAGCGCGTGCAGTACCTGCTCAAGGAGCACAAGGTCGCGCTGTGATCCGATGAGCGGTGAGCGCAAGCGCATCGTCATCGGCAAGGTCGGCGGCCCGTTCGGCGTCAAGGGCTGGATCAAGCTCCTCTCCTGGACCGAACCGCGCGAAGAGATCGCCGGCTACTCACCCTGGCAGCTGAAGCAGGGCGAGGGCTGGAAGGAATGGAAGGTCGCCGAGTTCCGGCCCCACGGCAAGGGGCTCGCCGCCAAGCTCGTCGGACTCGACGACCGCGACCAGGCTGCCGCACTCATGGGCGCCGACATCGCGGTGTGGCGCGACCAGCTGGGCGAGCCGGCGCCCGGACAGTATTACTGGGCTGACCTCGTCGGCCTCGAAGTGAAGACCACAGAGGGTCGGAGCTTCGGCAAGGTGGATGGATTGATGGCCACCGGCGCGAACGACGTGCTGGTGGTGAAGGGAGAACGGGAACGCCTCATCCCGTTCATCCAGGGCCAGGTGATCCAGGGCGTCGACCTCGGCGCCGGGACCATCACGGTGGACTGGGATCCGGATTTCTAGAGGCTGTGATGCATATCGAAGTCGTCACGTTGTTTCCGGAGAGCGTCACAGCGCTGCTCCAGTTCGGTGTGACGGGACGCGCGGTGGAGCGCGGTCTGCTGCAGGTGGGCACGAGCAACCCGCGCGACCATGCCACCGACCGTCACAAGACCGTGGACGACCGGCCTTACGGCGGCGGCCCCGGCATGGTGATGAAGGTCGAGACCCTGCGCGCGGCCATCCGCGAGGCGAAGGGGAAGGCGGGCCCCGGGGCGAAGGTGATCTACCTCAGCCCGCAAGGCCGGCCGCTGGACCAGGCGGGCGTGCGCGAGCTGTCGCGGCACCCGGCGCTGGTGCTGGTGGCGGGACGCTACGAGGGCGTGGACGAGCGCCTGATCGAGACCGAGGTGGACGAAGAGTGGTCCATCGGCGATTACGTGCTGTCCGGCGGCGAGCTGCCGGCACTGGTGATGGTGGACGCGCTGGCGCGGCTCATCCCCGGGGCGCTGAACGACGAGGAGTCGGCCGCCCAGGACTCGTTCGAGAACGGGCTCCTGGATTGTCCGCACTACACGCGGCCCGAGGAGATAGACGGGCGGCGGGTGCCGGAGGTGCTGCTCTCGGGCGACCACGCGGCGATACGCCGCTGGCGCATGAAAGAGATGCTGGGACGGACCTGGAAGCGGCGTCCGGACCTGTTGCAGAAGTTGGAATTGAGCGCGGAACAGGAGAAGTTGCTCGAGGACTTCATCCGCGAACACGGCGATAAAACGGTTTGAACAAGGGTAATGCAGTCATGAACAAGATCATCCAGGCGGTCGAAGAAGCGCAGTTGAAGAAGGTCCCGGCCTTCGAGCCCGGCGACACCGTGGTGGTGCAGGTCAAGGTGAAGGACGGCGAGCGCGAGCGCCTGCAGGCCTTCGAGGGCCTGGTCATCGCCATGAAGAACCGCGGCCTCAACTCCTCCTTCACCGTGCGCAAGATCTCGCACGGCGAGGGCGTGGAGCGCACCTTCCAGACCCACAGCCCGGTGATCGGCGGCATCGAAGTGAAGCGCAGGGGCGACGTGCGCCGCGCCAAGCTGTACTACCTGCGCGATCTCGCCGGCAAGGCCGCCCGCATCCGCGAGAAAGTCTGAGCCAAGCTCTGCTGCTAGACTAAACGGGCGCCCTCGGGCGCCCGTTTTCTTTCCGGGGTACTAAGGATGCCGCAGCTTCGCCCACTCGCCATCGGCCTGCTCGCCGCGCTGCTCGCGGCGGGCGGCGCCCATGCGGCGAAGGCACCGGCCCCGAAGCCCGCCGCCGCCAAGAAGGCGCAGCCCAAGGCGGCCGCCAAGCCCACGCAGCCGAAACCCGCTCCTGCCGCGGCCACCGCCGCGCCGCCGCCGGTGGATCCCAACCTCATCAGCCTCGAGACCGTGAGCGGCATGTCCGAGGCGGGCGCGCCGCGCCTGGCGCTCGGCATCATGGACCGCGACCAGCCGGACCCCGCCAAGGATCCCGCCGGCTGGATGAGCTGGGAGCGCGAGCGCATCTACATCTACCAGTCGAGCCACGCCTGGAAAGCGGTGGTGCGGCGCATGGGCAAGCTGCCGAAGGACGCGACGCCGGACTTCCGCGCCTGGGAAGCCATGCAGGCGGCGGACGCCTGGCTGCACATGGGCGACGGCGCCAAGGCGCTCGCCCTGGTGCAGCCCCTCATCTGGGACGAGAAACACCCGCCGGACGAGCGCGACCTCGCGGCGCTGCGCCAGCTCGTGATCCGCTGCTACACCTCCCTCGGCCGGCTCGACGACGCCCAGGCCGCGGTGATCCGCTACCGCCAGGACTACCCGAAGGACGCCGGCGCCTGGCCGCTGCTGGAAGCGCGCCTGTTCCTGAGGTCCGGCCAGCCCCAGTCCGCGCTCGACGTGCTGCAGGACGTGGCCGGCGACGAGGCGGACATGCTCGCGCTCCTCGCCTCGCTGCGCAGCGGCACGCTCACGCCGGGCGACGCCCTCGGCCAGGCGGTGAAGATCGGCAGCGACAGCAAGGCGCCCGCGGCGGAGCAGGTGCGCGCCTGGATCATCGCCGCCGAGGCAGCCGACCGGCTGCACAACCCGGCGGCGCGCATCAGCGCGCTGCAGAACGCCCTCGGCCTGCAGGACGTGCTCATCGAGCAGGACGACGTGTTCGTCCTCAGCCCCGACATGCTGTGGGACGCCTACATAAGTTACGGCGAGGCCCTCGGCAACGACCTGCAGCTCGTGGTGGGGGACGACCAGGCCTGGTTCGTGGCGGCTTCCAACCAGTACGACACTGCGCCCATCGGCGCCGCGGCGCTGTTCAGCGTCGTCGCATACCAGGCCGGCGATCCCAAGCAGTCGTCTGTGGCCCACGGCCAGTTCGCCGCGCTGCTGCAGCGCCAGCGCTACGGCGGCGTGGTGCTGCGCCACCTCTACCTCGACTCCGAGCGCTTCAAGGATCCCGAGTCCGTCCCCGCCGAAGTGCGTTATCTCCTGGTGGACGACGTGCTGGCCATGCCGGACATCCCGCTGGCCTCGCGGCTCTTGCAGGGCCTGGACTCCGCGCCGCCCGCCGCGCCCGGCGAGAAGCGCGACGAGGCAGCCGCCGAGATGGCCTGGCAGCTCAAGCGCGCCCACGTGTTCATCCTCGGCGGCGATCCCGCCGCGGGAGTCGCCTCGCTGCACAAACTGATAGAAGGTGAAGCGCCGGTCGATGTCGAGGAAGTACTGCAAGTGTTGTTCGACCTGCAGACCCTGCACCGGGACAAGGACGCGATCCCGCTGTTCGAGGCGCTGCTGGCCAAGCCCCTACCGCCGGACCAGCGCCGCCAGATGCTCTACTGGACCGCGGACTCCTACAAGGCGGTGGAGGATTTCCCCAAGGCAGCGGAGCTTTACCTGCGCTCCGCCATGCTGCCGGGCCCCTTCACCCTGGACCCCTGGGCCCAGACCGCGCGCTACCAGGCGGCGCAGATGCTTGGGCGCGCGGGCTACATCGAGGACGCGCGCCAGCTCTACCGGGGCCTGCTCAACGCCACCCGCGATCCCGCCCAGCAGGCAGTGCTGGAGCATGACCTGCAACAGCTCATGCTGCTGCCGGCCAAATCGGGCGGCGAATTGCATTGAGTGAGACCGCTCCCAATGGGTTAACAGCCTGGAATTTTGGATATGCACGAAATCACCGACACATTTGCATTGTCTAGCGGTCAACGGTGCACCTTATATCGGATCCGGCTGGACATGATTCCGGACTACTACCTGCTTTCTTTTCCTCGAGATGCTGGTGAACCATCTCCTACCGATCTCTCGGAAATGCTCGTACTCGGCATGACACGGGCTCAGTCTCTGGCCTTAGCAAGAGTAGGGGATTCCCAGGCCTACAGCGTGTTGTATAGCGGCTATAGCGCGCGCCGTGAGCAGGGCTGGCACATCCACATAATCCTGTTGACGGGGCGCTGGAAGAAGGCTTGGCTATATCTGGTACTAGCTGGAAAGAATGTGTTGCAGGCTTTGGGCCTCCGGCGTGATGACGCTCCTCGCTTCTCATAATGAACATTGAACGCTGGAGTGCGCTGCTTCGCGGGCTAGAGGTCGCGTTTGAAGACGATACGTTCTCTCAATTGCAATCGGAGTACGCGCAGAAGCATCGTCGGTATCACACGGCACGGCACATAGCCGAATGCCTGTCTGTGTTTGACGGGGTCAAAGACCTTGCAGAGCACCCACCTGAAGTGGAATGTGCACTCTGGTTTCACGATGCGATATATAGGCCAATGTCGAGATCGAACGAGGAGCGGAGTGCGAATTGGATGGCTAAATTCGGCATTAGTGTTGGCATGGCCCCTGAAAAAATAAGCCGCATTAGCACATGTATCATGGCCACGCGTCATCTAGCTCCGTCCCGCGGTGGGGACTGTGGCCTGGTAGTTGATATCGATTTGGCGATTCTCGGCGCCACCCAAAGCCGTTATGACGAATTTGAGCGCGATGTAAGAACTGAATATCGGTGGGTCCCGAAATCTATCTACAACCCCAAACGTGTAGCCATACTGAAATCATTCCTGGGTAGGCCTCGCATCTATCATTGGCAGCCTATGTTTGATCGCTTCGAGCGTAATGCTCGTATGAATGTGACCAGAGCCATTCATGCTCTCAGCGGTGTTAGTGTGTCGGCTTCCACCTAGTTAGGCCAATAATGCTCGAACGCGATTCTCTCAAAGTCCTCGAAGAAGCCCTCACTGTGCTTGAGCAGGGCTTCTCCGGTATGCCCGGCTTCCAGGCGCCCGCGCTGGACTCTCGCGGCCGCGAAGTCCTGCTCGAGACCGCGCGGCGCATGCAGGACAACTATCCCTATTTCCATCCGCTCTACGCGGGGCAGATGCTAAAGCCCCCGCACGCCATGGCGCGCCTCGCCTACATGCTCGCCCTCTGGATCAACCCCAACAACCATGCCCTGGACGGCGGCCGCGCCAGCTCCACCCTCGAGCGCGAAGCCGTCGCCGCCATCGCCACCATGTTCGGTTACAGGGAGCACCTCGGCCATCTCTCCGCCAGCGGCACCATCGCGAACCTGGAGGCTCTCTGGGTCGCGCGGCACGTTAAGTCCGGCCTGGTGCTGGCCTCGTCCCAGGCCCACTACACCCACAGCCGCATGTGCGAAGTCCTGGGTCTGTCTTTCAAGAGCGTGCCGGTGGACAGCCTCGGCCGCATGGACGTGGGCGCGCTGGAAGACCAGCTCAAGCGCGAGCCCGCCGCCACCGTGGTGGTGACCCTCGGCAACACCGCCCTCGGCGCCGTGGATCCGCTGCACGAGATCCTCCCGTTGCGGGAGAAGTACGGATTCCGTGTGCATGTGGACGCCGCCTACGGCGGCTACTTCACCTTGGTGGACAACTTGGGTTCCAATGCCCGCGCCGCCTACGACGCCGTATCTGAAGCTGACTCCATCGTGGTGGACCCCCATAAGCACGGCCTGCAGCCTTATGGCTGCGGATGCGTGCTGTTCAAGGATCCTTCCGTGGGCCGCTATTACAAGCACGACTCGCCCTACACCTATTTCACCTCCGCCGAGCTGCACCTGGGCGAGATCAGCCTGGAGTGCTCCCGCGCCGGTGCCGCAGCGGTGGCGCTCTGGGCCACCCAGCGCCTGCTGCCCATGACCCGGGGCGGCGAGTTCGCCCAGGGTCTCGCTGCAGGGCGCGCGGCGGCGCTGGAGCTGCATGCGGCCCTGTCGAAGGATGAGCGTTATCTGCCCGGCCTCGCGCCGGAGCTCGACATCGTGGTCTGGACCCTGACGGGCTCGGGCCGCAAGCAGGCAGGAGAGCGGGCGCAAGCCGTGTTCGATGCCGCAGCGGAGCGGCAGCTTCACCTCGCGCTGCTGAAACTTCCGGAGGCCCTCGCGGGCGCTTGGTGGCCCAAGCTCAAGGCGGATGCGGACACCACCGCCGCGCTGCGCTCCTGCCTCATGAAGCCGGAGCACAAGGAGTGGCTGCCTAAGATCGTCGAGGTATTGGGCGCGGCGGCTTCGGACGTGCTCGCGCGGGGCTGAATCAGCGGGTTCCCAGCAGCCTGCCCAGGGACTTCACCATCTTCTCCGGCATCAGGTAGGCGAGGGCGGTGAAGAGGGCGGTCGCGATCACGGGCGTGCGCCAGGACCAGTAGAACGGCCCGTCGCCGCCGGTCGCGTCCCACCACAGCCAGATCAGCAGGAACAGCGCGGCGCAGCTGAGGCACACCGCCAGCGCCGCGGCACTACGCTCGCCCAGTCTGTCTTGTGCTGCTTTCATGTTCTGCCCCCGTGCTTGGGCATAATATATAGCATCATATAAGAGCTTCTCGCTGAAGCATGCCTTATAAGGGGTAGAGAGCCTCAAAGCGTCGCGAGCGAAGCCGGGGCTAGGCGCGCAAGGCGAGCAGGAGGGAGTGCACTTTGATGTGCATGACCGATTGCGAGTCCGAGCGCAACGACGCCCTGGCGAGCGCAGCAGCTTTGAGTTGGTTGTTGAGCACTCAAGGATAGGGATTTATCGTGGCCCAAAAAAACTTTTTCGTGCATATCTTCGGCGGAATGTGGAAGGTCTGGGACTACTTCTGCCGTTCCATCGTCAACCTCATCATCACCATCCTGGTGCTGCTGTTCCTCGTCGGCAGCCTCACCGAGCACCGCGTCATCGTGCCGAGCTCCGCCGCCCTGGTGGTGGACATCCAGGGCCGCGTGGTGGAGCAGCTCTCCGGCCAGCCCGGCCAGCGCGCCATCGACCGCATGCTGGGCCAGAAGCGCGACCCCGAGACGCGCCTCGCCGACGTGATCGAGGCCATCGAGCGCGCGGCGGACGACAAGCGCATCAAGGCCCTGGTGCTGGCCACGGACCAGATGCAGGGCGCCGGCCTCACCAAGCTGCAGGACATCGGCCGCGCCATCCGCGACTTCAAGAAGAGCGGCAAGCCCGTGTTCGCGTTAGGGAGCGGCTACGACCAGAGCCAGTACTACCTCGCCGCCCAGGCCGACACCGTGTTCATCCACCCCCAGGGCTACGTGTTCCTGCAGGGCTACGGCGTCTACCAGCCTTACTTCAAGGACGCCCTCGACAAGCTCGGCGTGGAGTGGAACGTGTTCCGCGTCGGCAAGTACAAGTCCGCGGTGGAGCCCTTCCTGCGCAACGACATGTCGCCGGAAGCGCGCGAGGATTACGGCCAGGTGCTGGACGACCTGTGGGGCGACTACCAGAAGGATGTCACCGCCGCCCGCAAGCTGCCGGGCGAGGCCATCAAGGACTACATCGGCGACCTCAACACCCGCCTCGCAGCGGTGGGGGGCGACGGCGCATCGCTCGCCCTCAAGTCCCGCCTCGTGGACCGCATCGCCACCCACGACGAGATGCAGGAAGCGGTGAGCAAGGTCACCGGCACCTCCGGCCACACCTTCCGCCAGATAGATTTCCGCGACTACCTCGCCGCCGACCTCGAGCCGCGCGGGCGGGGCGGGGAAGTGGCGGTGGTGGTGGCCGCCGGCGACATCATGGACGGCGACCAGCCCCCCGGCACCGTCGGCGGGGACTCCACCTCCGAGCTCATCCGCCGCGCGCGGTATGACGACTCCGTGCGCGCCCTGGTGCTGCGGGTGGACAGCCCCGGCGGCAGCTCCTTCGCCTCGGACCTGATCCTCAGGGAAGTGGAGCTCACCAAGGAGGCGGGCAAGCCCGTGGTGGTCTCCATGGGCAGCCTCGCCGCCTCCGGCGGCTACTGGATCTCCATGGCGGGGGACCAGATCTTCGCCAGCCCCTCCACGGTCACCGGCTCCATCGGCATCTTCGGCATGCTGCCCACCTTCCAGAACACCCTCGCCAAGGTCGGCGTGCACACGGATGGGCTCGGCACCACGCCGCTCAGCGACGCGGGCGACATCACCCGCCCCATGAGCCCGCAGATGAAGGACCTGTTCCAGCAGACCATAGACCACGGCTACCAGGAGTTCATCACCAAGGTCGCGGACCACCGCCACATGAAGGTGCAGGACGTGGACGCCATCGCCCAGGGCCGGGTCTGGTCCGGCACCCAGGCCAAGAAGCTCGGCCTCGTGGACAAGTTCGGCGGCATAGAGGACGCGGAAGCCGCCGCCGCCAAGCTCGCGGGCCTGGGGTCGAACTACTCCGTCACCTATATAGAGAAGCCCCTGAGCTTCAGCGACCGGCTGCTCATGAGTCTGGCGGAGAACTCAGGGGAAGAGGGCATGCTGAAGCAGCCCAGCGCCGGCGTGGCGCCGTGGTATGGAAAGCTGCTAGACGTGGCGAAGGGGTTGGATGTGTTTAGTGATCCAAGGGGAGTCTATGCATTCTGTTTCTGTGACGTCCGGTAGGCAAACGCCACCGGCGCCCGCAGGGCGTTGTTGCGGTCCGGCTCGCAGTCGGTCATGCACACAAGAGTGCACTCCCTCCTACTCGCCTCCCGCGCCTAGCCCTGACGGGCGCGGGTGACGTTTGTAGATCCCGAAGAAGATAGTTTTCAAACGACTACCAGGATTCCCGGCATTTCGCGGCCTTTTTGACACGAATACAGGGCGGTGGGATTATTCATTTGGGGCTAGTTCTTTAATGGGAGAGGGAAGATGCTCGATAAGTTGAAATCGGACTTCGACACTATCCTTGAGCTCGTCAATAAGGCGCCAACAGCGCTTCAAGAAACCGCTTTCAAAATGATTTTGGAGCAGTGGTTTAGCGCGAACTCAATTTCAAAATCTAATTCTTCTACTCCCGGGTCTGTCGCATCTTCCGCGTCGAGCTCGCTGCTAGTACCAAGCGGTATCCCCGATTCCGTTAAACCTTTCCTCACTGCTAACGCGATAACCATAGAAATTTTAGAAAGAGTATTTCAGCCCGCAGGCCCAGGCGCTCAGTTGCTCGCGTCTTCCATACCAGGGAATGGCAGGGCAGGAATGCTGGTCAGTCTTTCTTTACTACTCTGCGTAAAGCAGGCGTTAGACACGGGAGTTTTTACTTGCACTTTGAAGAATTTGCGTGAATTGGCCGCTCACTATGACTGCTATGATCCAACGAATTTTTCTGCAACGCTGAAGGCAAATAAAAATTACTACAAGCCACGTGACAGGGGTGAGGATTTGGAACTTAGTGCCGCAGGCATGAAAAAAGCAGGAGAGATAATCAAGAGCATCGCAGCGGTTGCGTAAATGGATGTCGCGCAGTCGCTGGAGGATGTGCTCGAAGAGCTCACCTCCATACAAAAAGAAGTGAACAAGCTGACCACTGCTTCCGTCAGTGGTCAGTCCTTGCGCGGCCGCGTCAAGGATACATATAAGAAATACTGGTTACCTGTTGTTGGTGTATTGGAGTCTAGCAGTATCGTCGATACTGCCGATGTGCAAGATGTATCTGAAAACTGGAAGGCATTGGTCAAACTAGCCAGTGCCGCAAGTCCGAGAGCCCAATACAAAGCACTTCTAAAGGCGATTATCGGGAAAGTCGAGAACGAACTGCTTTATACCTACATTAAGGGCTCCGCCATCCAGACGATTGGTGATGTACTTCGTAAATTGGTTCAACCTGTCTCGGATCCTGCGCTTTTAAAATACCTCGATGAATCAATTCAATGTGCGGAGACGGGCTGCATCCGAGCATCCGTGGTCCTCGCCTGGTGTGCTATCGCTTTTAGAATACAAAAAAAACTGGCTTCACTTGGGATTACTACACTGAACGCCGAATTCGCCAAAATGAAAGCTGATAATGGGCTCATGTTTAAAACGTTCACGAAACCCTATGTGTTTTCAAGCGATCTGGACGTACAAGAAGCGGCAGATGCGCATCTAATACTTCTATGTCGATTTTTGTTGTACCTAGATGACACTCAGTATAAGCACTTAAAAGCGGCTCTCGACCTGCGGAATGGTTGTGGGCATCCGACAGGTTACCAGCCCGATCCTGTGAAACTACAAGCGTATTACGCGGATATCACGCAACTTGTACTTTTGAACCCTAAGTTCAATTAGTCAGGTTGACTAACAATCTAAATGGTACGACAAGAGGTCTCAAGATGAACACAATACCTCCAGCTTCTCTGACGGAAGCTGAGACCTTCATTCTTGAGTCATTAACGCTTGATGATGAGAGAAATAAGCGACTCGATGGGCAAATTCTGTTTGATATGTTGAAATTGCAAGGCAAGAAGCCAGTCTACTATTACTTTAGAACACAACGCGAGCTTATCGAGTTATCCAAAGAATTCAGGGCGTCTGGCTACAGATATCTACATCTTTCCTGTCACGGGAATGACGACGCCTTAGCTTTCACATTTGGATCCATTACATTTGAAGAATTCGCGGATATTTTTGATAAAAAACTTCATAACCGGCGGCTTTTCATTTCTGGATGTAGTTTAGGAAACCGAAAGTTTGCCGATCTATTGTTTGCGAAGAATGGTGGCATGTATTCAGTAATCGCACCAACGAAGCGCATTTTCTTCGATCAAGCATCCGTGTTTTGGTCTGCATTTTATTTTTTGATGCACCAACACAGTTCCAAGGAAATGAAGAAAGCGCAATTGGAGAAGGCTCTTTCGAAGCTTAGCGATTTGTTTGGCGTTTCGGTGGCTTACTATTTTCGCAATACTGCTAAGCAAGCTATTGTTGATGAGGTCATATTCAAGGGCGGTGATGCGATGTTCCCTGAGACCAAGTCGGAGGTGGACACTGCCCCAGTTGCAGTTGTTAAGAGATTTGCGAGTAACTTACTTAGTTTTGGTTCTAAAAGATGAACTGCGAGTAGGCGCCGTTTCCTTTTTTGAATGTCATCCCACTGCTCCAATTAATTCTTTCGCTTTCGCCCGCGCTTTCGGCAGGCTCTTGAATACACCTTCTGCCAACTCTCGTAACAAACTCTGCTGCTCCTGCAGCCGCAACCCATGCATCGCCACCGCCACCTGATGGGCCACGAGGCCGAATAGCCGCCGCTCTTCAAGCGAATAGGCGTCGGAAGGCCGCGGGCCCAGCACCACGAACCCCATCACCTCGCCCCGCACCGTGAGGGCGTAGGCGAAGCCTTCCTGTTCCAGGGCGCTGAAGGTATCCCGCAGGTTCACTTCCGCATCGCCGGCCTTGAGCCTGAGCAGCGCCAGGTCGTCGTTGTCCAGCTTGGCGGGGAAGGGCAGTTCTCCCTGCTTGCGCACCAGCTTCGGCCCCGCCTTGCCCTTCTGGGTGAAGTAGAGCGCCACGCCCTGGGCGCCGCTGTTCCTGTAGAGCGCGTCCATGGTGAGGTCCAGGAGCTTCTCCGGGTCTTCCACGTAGGGCGCCGTGCGGGCGAACTGGGTCAGCTCCGCTTCCGCCTTGTGCTTGTTGCGGAAGAACAGCCGGTTGATCCGCTCGTCCACCTGCCGCTTCAGGGCGTGCATGCCCATGCCCAGCACCAGCGGGATGATGAGCGCCAGGAACTTGTTGGTCTCGGAGTTGACGGTGTTGCGCTCCAGGAAGGAGAGCAGGGCCGCGAACACGCCCACCACCAGGGTGGTGATGAGGCCGTAGACCAGCGTCCGGTTCAGCACCAGCTGCAGCGACACCAGCCTGTGCTTGAGCAACGCGTAGGCGAAGCCGATGAACGCGGCGGCCTGCAGCAGGGTCATGATGAGATAGACCACCACGAAGGGCAGCGCGATCTGCACGATGGACAGCCGCATGGCATAGGCCGCCAGCAGGCCGCACAGGCTGAACAGCACCCAGCGGATGCGCGCCTGGTCCAGCGGCGCCGAGCGGCGGTAGTTGGCGGCCAGCATGTAGAGCGGCATGCCGAAGCCCACCAGGTGCAGCACCACCACCAGGTCGGGGACCACGGCGGCGCTGGTGCCGCCGAAGTAGATGGTGCCGTTGGTGTAGAGCACGCAGGCCATGTAGCTCGCCGTGACCGCCGAGAACGTCCAATGCGCGAGCCTGCGCCGCTCCGCCGCCCGCGCGGAGGCCGTGAGGTCGTCCGCCACCAGGTACAGGCCGATCAGGGTGCACACGTTCAGCACCACCGAGGTCAGCCAGGTGAATAGCACGCCGGCGGAGCCGGGCACCGGCACGACCTGCGCGATGTCCGCCAGCACGGTGGAGAGGCACCACAGCGCCACGCCGAAGGTGGCGCGGCTCTGGCCGCGCCACAGCAGGAGGAGGCCGAGCGCAGCGCTCAGCAGCATCAGCAGGTAGTTGGCCGCCGAGTTGATCTGGACGGTGAGGCTGCCGTCGAACAGGGATATCTTCTGGAACACCACCTTGATGTGGTGCAGGCCGTCGGCGCGCCGCACCGGGATGTCCAGGGTGGTGCCCACCGGCGGGTTGCTGGAGTTGCCCATGAAATAAGCGCGGGTCGCCGGAGGCAGGTCCGAGAAATAGATGAGGTCCCCTTCCTGCATCCCCTCCGGCATGGGCAGGCCCACGGAACTCGGCCGCACGGTGAGCGCCACCGTCTTGCCGGGGACGGAGTTGGCGTCGAAGGGCTGGGCCGCGAGGGGGATGAAGGGCACCGCGAGGCAGGCGCCGATGACCAGGACGCTGAACGCGGTCAGGAGGAGTTGGCGAAGGCTCATGTCTGAATCCGTCCATTTCCCCGGGGGACAGGCCCAACAAGCTACCGCGACTGCTTCCCGGCGGCAACCCAAAAAGAAGACGGCCCTCGCGGGCCGTCTTGCAGTCACAAGGCTTGGCCGCCTGCGTCACGCGGGCGTATGGGCCTTCTTCCAGTCCTGGATGGCCTTGAGGGTGTTGGTGATGTGGCCGTCTGGGTTCATGTCCGTGTACTGGTAGATGATGGTGCCGTCCGGCGCGACCACGTAGGAGGTGCGGTTCGCGTACTCCTCGTGGCCGGGCAGCAGCGCGTCGTAGGACTTCATGATCGCCTGGCTGCTGTCGTCCGCCACCGGGAACTTGCTCTGGCACTCGCTCACGGAGAACTTGTTGAGCTTGTCGATCTTGTCGTGGGACACGCCCACCACCTGCGCGCCCAGCGCGTGGTACTGGTCCATGGCCTCGGCGAACTTGTGCGCCTCGATGGTGCAGCCCTTGGTGAAGGCCTCCGGGTAGAAGTACACCACCACCGGGCCCTTCTTCAGCTCGTCCGCCAGCTTGAAGGTGAACTCCTTGCCGTCCAGCGAAGCCTGGGCGGTGAACATCGGCGCCTTGGCGCCGACGGAGAGGGCCGCGAAGGCGGGCAGGGCGAGGGCGGCCAGCGTGAGCGGGAGCAGGGTGAGCAGGCGCTTCATGAGCATCTCCTTGGCGGATTCAGGGGGTGATGATAAGCCCGTTAGGGGCTGCATGGGGGACCCGGACGCGGCGGGATTTATTCCCCGGTGAGACCGGCGACTTCATGGTCATGCCAGTGGCATGACCATCCGGTCGAACGGGCAGGCACGGATAGCCTGCCCAGTGCTGCCCGCGGAGCAGGAGAGCGAAGCGGGGGAGCTGGCGGTCGCCGCCAGCCAGAAGGTTTTGACTTAATCCAGCGACGGCTGCATCACTCGACCAAGCGGGGGTCTATCCCTCGGCCCTGAGCCAGTCCCAAGCAGCGACGGCGTCTTCAAATAGGCGTACGAAGTAGCCGCGGTTGCGGCACACGTCCTCGTAGAACTCGAACAGCTCGCGCTTGTAGTTGTCGTGGGGCACCAACACCGCCACGCGGATGGCCCGGGGCACCCCGGCCGCCTCGTAGCGGTCCGGCAGCTTGTAGATGTCGGTGACCGGGATCTCCATCTGCGCCGCACTGCAGTCCAGCATCACCCGCATCACGCCCGTCTCCAGGATGCGCTCCAGGGTCTGCCGCGTCATGCCGGCGGATTCTGCCGGCGAGAGCAGTCCGCGGTAGGTGAGCAGCAGCACTTGGCCCTGCTCGGCGAGTTCAAGCGTCCACGGCATGCGTCCCCCTCGAACGGCGCCGGGCTGGGATTAGCTCAATTCCAATCTAAAACTACTTTCCCCGATTTTCCAGACCTCATCACATCGAACCCCTGCTGGAAGTCCTGCACCTTGTAGTGGTGCGTTAGCACCGGGCTGATGTCGAGCCCGCTCTGCAGCATGGAGACCATCTTGTACCAGGTCTCGAACATCTCGCGGCCGTAGATGCCCTTGAGCACGAGGCCCTTGAAGATCACCTTGCTCCAGTCGATGGCGGCATCCGCCGGCAGCAGGCCGAGCAGCGCCACCTTGCCGCCGTGGGTCATGGTCTCCAGCATCTGGCGGAAGGCCTGCGCGTTGCCGGACATCTCCAGGCCCACGTCGAAGCCTTCCTTCATGCCGAGGTCAGCCATGGCCGACTCGAGCTTCTGGTTCATCACGTTCACGGTGCGGGTGGCGCCCATCTTCTTCGCCAGCTCCAGCCGGTATTCGTTCACGTCGGTGATCACCACGTGGCGCGCGCCCACGTGCTTGGCGATGGCCACCGCCATGCAGCCGATGGGGCCGGCGCCGGTGATGAGCACGTCCTCGCCCACGAGGTCGAAGGAGAGCGCGGTGTGGGTGGCGTTGCCCAGCGGGTCCAGGAACGCGGCCACGTCGTCCGGGATGTCGTTGGGCAGCGGGAAGGCGTTCACCGCCGGGATCGCCAGGTACTCGGCGAAGCAGCCGGGGCGGTTCACGCCCACGCCCACGGTGTTGCGGCACAGGTGGCGCCGGCCGGCGCGGCAGTTGCGGCAGTGGCCGCAGGTGATGTGGCCCTCGCCCGAGACGCGGTCGCCGACCTTGAAGCCCTGCACCTCGCTGCCGATCTCCGCCACTTCGCCCACGAACTCGTGGCCCACGGTCATGGGCACCGGGATGGTCTTGGAGGCCCACTCATCCCAGTTATAGATGTGGATGTCGGTGCCGCAGATGGCGGTCTTCTTCACCTTGATGAGCAGGTCGTTGTGGCCGATCTTGGGCTTCGGCATGTCCTGCAGCCAGATGCCTTCTTGGGCCTTAGCTTTTACGAGAGCTCTCATGGGGATTCCTTGGATTATTTGATGACGCCGTGCTTGCGGCCGACCTTGGCGAAGGCAGCAATGGCTCTATCTATATGTTCCGGCTCGTGGCCAGCGGACATCTGCGTACGGATGCGGGCCTGGTCCTTCGGCACCACCGGGAAGGAGAAGCCGATCACGTAGATGCCCTCCGCCAGCATGTCGTCGGCCATGGCCTTGGCGAGCCGCGCGTCCCCCAGCATCACGGGGATGATGGGGTGGTCCGCGCCGGCCAGCTTGAAGCCGAGCTTCTGCATGCCCTCGCGGAAGCGCTTGCTGTTGGCATGCACCTTCCTGATCAGGCTGTCGTCGCCCTCCAGCATGTCCAGCACCTTGAGAGAGGTGGCGGCGATGGCGGGCATCAGGGTGTTGGAGAAGAGGTAGGGGCGGGAGCGCTGGCGCAGCCACTCCACGATCTCCTTGCGCCCGGAGGTGTAGCCGCCCGAAGCGCCGCCCAGCGCCTTGCCGAGCGTGCCGGTGATGATGTCGATGCGGCCCATCACGCCGCGGAACTCGTGGCTGCCGCGGCCCTTCTCGCCCATGAACCCCACCGCGTGGGAGTCGTCCACCATCACCAGTGCCTGGTACTTGTCGGCCAGGTCGCAGATGCCCTTGAGGTCCGCGATGATCCCGTCCATGGAGAACACGCCGTCGGTGGCGATGAGCTTGTAGCGCGCGCCGGCCGCGTCCGCCTCCTTGAGCTTCGCCTCCAGGTCCGCCATGTCGTTATTGTTGTAGCGGAAGCGCTTGGCCTTGCACAGGCGCACGCCGTCGATGATGGAGGCGTGGTTCAGCGCGTCGCTGATCACCGCGTCCTGCTCGTCCAGGATGGTCTCGAACAGGCCGCCGTTCGCGTCGAAGCAGGACCCGTAGAGGATGGTGTCCTCCATCCCCAGGAACTTCGAGAGCCGGGCCTCCAGCTCCTTGTGCACCGTCTGGGTGCCGCAGATGAAGCGCACCGAGGACATGCCGAAGCCGAACTTGCCGAGCGACTCCTGGGCCGCCTTCACCAGCGCCGGATGGTCCGAGAGCCCCAGGTAGTTGTTGGCGCAGAAGTTCAGCACCTCCGCGCCGCCCTGCACCTTGATCGCCGCCTGCTGCGGCGTGCTGATCACCCGCTCGGTCTTGTACAGCCCCTGCTCGTGGAGGGCCTGGGTCTGCTGCTTGAGGTGGGCGAGGAGGGAGGGGTTCAAGGGAGGCTCCATAGGCCTAAAAACGCGGGCGCATTATACCAGCGTCCGAGAATGGCTCTTTTGTCCCCTGGCGTCGTTGCCTCGGGCCTCGTCATTTCGCTTCGCTATCCTGCTTCGCTCATGGTCCCGAGCGGACCTCCTGTCCGCTCGCACCCGCATGCGGGTGCCCTCACGTACTGAAGAGTACGCTCCGGTTGCTCGGCCGTCGGCGCCTAGCCAGGGGCCAAAATCCCTCATTCTCGGATGTCTCGAAAGCTACGCGCCTCACATATATGAAGGAGTACGCTCCCTCCGCGCAGCCGTCCATTCCTACCCTGGAAGCGAAATCTCTCGGTCCCGGGCGGCCCGGAAGGCGAGACTCTCAGGGCCGCGCAGATAGAGCGTCTTTGTTAGCCCGCCAGTGCGCCTGCGACGTGGAACGCCACATTGGCGAGGCTGTGTCCCAGCACCGGCACCAGCAGGCTCTTGGTCTTGAAGCGGAGCCAGCCGCCCGGGATGCTGCCGATGAAGGGGAAGAGTCCCGACATCACGTCGAACCCGATATGTCCATGGGAGTAGCTCAAGGCGTGCCAGATCCCGAATGTCACGGATGTCACGAGGATAACGGCCCACGGGATGCCATCGACGTGGGGCTTGCGGTTGATGAGCATGAGGAGGATCGCCGGAGCGACGCCCCGATAGGCAAGTTCCTCCGCCAATCCCGGCATGGTCGCCTGGAACGCCAGCGTCTCCGCGTCCGGCACGCCGGGCTTGAACAGGAACCCGAGGCAGGCTCCCCACACGATGAAGAGGCCCAAGGCGATCCATGCGATGCGGGGATGCTCCTGCCTGCGCAGGCCGACGGCGTCGGGCGAAAGGCGCAGCGAGATGATGACGATCGCCGCGAACATCAGGCTCAGGATCTTTCCGGTCCAATTCCAGTGTCCTGGGATGAGGTCGAGTGCCGGCAAGAGAGCGGGAAGGCCGGTCACGAAGTCGTCCAGCGAGAGGTAAAGAGCGAAGAGCACCGCTCCCACCAGGAGGATGCGCCTGTCCAGGCTCTTTGCTAGCAAGGCGAGCACCAGTGCGGCGGACATGAAGGTCAGGGAGAACATCAGCGTATCCATCGATACCCTCCAAGAGATTGCGGTCTGGCACGGGCGATGTTTCGCGGGTCTTAAAGCAGCTACCGGACTGCAGAGGAGGATATTCCATAACGCTGTCCGGCACCTGCCGGGCGATGTCGGTCAACCCCCTCGGGGAGGGGCTATCGGCTTTTCCTCTGCTGTGCTGAGATGGCCTCCATGCGAAGTGACTGTCACAAAAGATTCACATAGTGGGGGGTTAAACGGTTAAATCAGATGCGCGAGAAAGCAGGAGACGTCAGGTTGGATAAGTGGCTCTGGGCGGCCCGTCTATATAAGACGCGCAGCCTCGCCACCGTCGCCATCAACGGCGGCAAGGTGCATGTGGACGGCGTCCGCGTGAAGCCTTCCCGTGACGCGCGCATCGGCGACACCGTCTCCCTGACCCGCGGCACCGGGTCCCTGGAAGTCATCGTGCGCGCTTTGTCAGACAAGCGCGGCCCCGCGACTCAAGCCCAGGCGCTCTACGAGGAGACCAGCGCCAGCATCGACGAGCGCGCCGCCCGCGCGGTGCTGCGCAAGAGCAAGGCGCTCAAGAACCCCGCGCCTGAGAAGCGGCCCGACAAGAGAGACAGGCGCCACATCATCAAGTTCACGCGCAAGGGAGAGGTCTGATGGGTAGACCAGTCACGCCCATCATCGCCGCCGACATCATCATCGAGCTGCTCGACCAGCCTGGCCGTCCCATCGTGCTCATCGAGCGCAAGAACCCGCCCCACGGCTGGGCCATCCCCGGCGGCTTCGTGGACGTGGGCGAGACTCTCGAGCACGCAGCGGTCCGGGAAGCGGAGGAGGAGACAGGCCTCAAGGTGAAGCTCAAGGCCCTGCTGGGTAACTACTCTGACCCGGACCGCGACCCGCGCGGCCACACCGTCACCGCCGTCTACGTGGCCGAAGCTCACGGCTCGCCGACGGCGGGGGACGATGCCAAGAACGTGCAGGTCTTCGACCCTCTGCATCCTCCAGCGCTCGCCTTCGATCATGCGATCGTGCTCGCGGACTATCGCCGTTTCCGCGAGACGGGGCTGGTTGCCCCCTTACGGTAGTGGTCGACACCTCTTTCTTGGATTACGTCTTGGAGCAATTGGCCGAAGCCAAGGGCATCAAGACACGCTCTATGTTTGGAGGCACCGGCCTTTACATGGGCGAAGCCTTCTTCGGGATAGTGCACAAGGGCGCGCTCTACTTCCGCACCGACGAGGCCAGCCGGCCTGCCTATGTCAAAGCCGGCAGCAAGCCCTTCAATCCGAAAGGCAAGCAAGAGCTACATCGCTACTACGAGGTGCCCGCGGACATCCTCGAGGACGCCGAAACGCTGCAGAAATGGGCGCGTACGGCGGTGGCAGGGCGGGACTGATGCCCGGCGGGGCGAAAATCCCACGTCCCTCCTATATAATCTGCGGCCTTTCCTCCCTCGGGCCCGCGCCAGCCATGGTTCTTAGCACCCGTGCCAAGACGCTCGTGGCTGTGCTGCTCCTGGCCCTGGCCTGGTTCACCGGGCTCGGCCACCGCGACCTGTTCCAGACCGACGAGGGCCGCTACGCCGAGATCCCGCGCGAGATGCTGGTCACCGGCGACTGGGTCACGCCGCGCCTCGACGGCTTCCACTATTTCGAGAAACCGCCGCTGCAGTATTGGGCGACCGCCGTGGCCTACGAGGCCTTCGGCGTCTCCAACGCCACCTCGCGCCTGTGGACTGCGCTGCTGGGCTTCCTCGGCATCCTGATGACGGCCTACACCGCCCGCCGCCTGTTCGACGCGCGCACCGCCTGGTGCGCCGCGCTGGTGCTCGCGGGCAGCGCTTATTACGCCGTCATGGGGCACTTCAACACCCTCGACATGGGCGTGACGTTCTTCATGAGCGCGAGCCTGTTCGGCTTCTTGCTGTCCATGGCCGCGGCGGATCCGAAAGCCCGGCGCGGTTTCATGTACCTCGCCTGGGCCGCTGCGGCCCTCGCCACCCTGAGCAAGGGCCTCGAGGCGGTGGTGCTGCCGGGCGCGGTGTTCATGCTCTACGTGCTCATCACGCGGGAATGGTTCCGGTTCAGGCAGCTCCATGCCCTGGGTGGCCTCCTCATATACATGGTGATCACGGCACCCTGGTTCGTCCTGGTGAGCCTGCGCAACCCCGGCTTCGCCCAGTTCTTCTTCATCCACGAGCACTTCCAGCGCTTCCTCACCACCGTGCATCACCGCGTGGAGCCCTGGTGGTTCTTCATCCCCATCCTGCTGTTCGGCCTGTTCGCTTTCCTGCCGCAGTTCCTGCGCGCCGCCGCCGCGCTGTTCCGGCGCGGGACCTACGCCGCGGAGCCCGGCCGCTTCAACAGCCTGCTGTTCCTGTGGCTCTGGTGCGGGTTCATCTTCCTGTTCTTCTCGCTCTCCGACTCCAAGCTCGGCAGCTACATCCTGCCCATCTTCCCGGCGCTGGCCTTGCTGGTGGGGCGCGAGCTCGCCCTGCTGCGCCGGCGCGACGCCATGCTGAGCGCCTTCCTCTGCGCGATCCTGGCGGTGCTGGCCCTGTGGCAGGCCCCGGGGCTGCAGCAGCACACCGACAAGCTGCCGCTGGAGCTGTACCAGGCCTTCCTGCCCTGGCTCGGCACCGGCATCTGCGTCGTGTTGCTGGCGTCGGCGGCGGGGTTCTTCCTGGCCCACTTCGGCAAGGTCGCCGCTGGCCTCGCGGTGATGACCGCGGGCCTCTTCGCCGGCACCCAGGTGCTCGCCCTCGGCGCCCAGGCCCTGTCGCCGGCCTACTCCCAGAGGAGCCTGGCGGACCAGATGGCCCCGAGCCTCACGGCGGACATGCCTATATATAGTCTCGAGGACTACCCCCAGTCCCTGCCGTTCTACCTCGGTCGCACCCTCACCGTGGTCGCCTACATGGGCGAGCTGGAATACGGCATCGGCCGGCAGCAGGAGAAGTGGATTCCGGAGCTGCGGGCTTTTGCCTCACAATGGCGGTCCGGCGGGCCCGCCCTGGCGGTGATGCCGCCGGACATGTATGACACGCTGGCAAGACAAGGCCTGCCCATGACGGTCATCGGCCGGGACCCGCAACACGTCGCCGTGAGGAAACCATGAACCTCGTCAGTTTCGCCCTGGTGCTCACCGGCGTGCTGCTCAACGCGGCGGCCCAGCTCCTGCTCAAGGCGGGGGTGAAGGACCTGGGTGTCATCCAATTGACGCCTGCCACGATATGGAGCGCAGGCCTCAAGCTCGCGCTGGAGCCCCACATCCTCACCGGCCTGTTCTGCTATGCCGTGAGCGTGGTGGTGTGGATCCTGGCGCTGTCGCGGGTGCAGGTGAGCATCGCTTACCCGATGCTGTCCCTGGGTTACGTGGTCACGGCGTTCATCGCCTGGGCCTTCATGGGCGAGGCCGTGAATGCGATGCGTCTCACCGGCATCGGGGTGATCATCGTGGGCGTCTTCCTCGTGGCCCGCAGCTGACTTATAAGGTTGATGATGAGTAACAAGGATTATCTGCCTTTCACCCGTCCCACCCTCGATGAGGAGACCATCCAGGGGGTGGCGGACGTGCTGCGCTCAGGGTGGATCACCTCCGGCCCCATGGTGGAGCAGCTGGAGAAGGGCCTCAGCGACTATCTCGGCGGCCAGCGCCAAGTGCGCACCTACCTGCACGCCACCGGCGCGATGGAAGAGGCGCTGGTGATGGCCGGCATCGGCCCGGGGGACGAGGTCATCGTCCCGGCCATGACCTTCGCCGCCACCGCCAACGTGGTGGTGCGCGTGGGCGCCAAGCCCGTGCTGGTGGACGTGGACCTGCGCAGCCGCGCCATGCTCATGGACCAGGCCGCCGCCGCCGTCACCCCCAAGACCCGCGCCATCATGCCGGTGCACCTCAACGGCATGGCCGCTGACCTGGATGCGGTGTACGCGCTGGCCAAGAAGCACGGCCTGCGTGTCATCGAGGACGCGGCCCAGGCCATCGGCACCGAATATAAAGGCAAGCGCGTCGGCTCCTTCGGCGACATCGTGGTGTTCAGCTTCCACGCCAACAAGAACCTCACCACCATCGAGGGCGCAGCGGTGTCCGTGGCGACGCCGGAGGAGGCGCGGCGCCTCGAGATCCTGCGCTTCCACGGCATCACCAAGTTCCCGGACGGGACCATGGACATCACCGAGGCCGCCAGCAAGCACAACATGACGGACGTGGCCGCCCGCGTCGGCATAGGGCAGCTGAAGCGCCTGGACGAGTTCAACAAGAAGCGCCGCGAGCTGGCCTACCGTTATTTCGAGCTCTTGGCGGACGAGTCCCTGGTCGTGCTGCCCGCCAAGGGCGACGCCGGCCACAGCTGGCACATGTTCACGCCGCTGCCTCTATATAAGAAGTACGGCCTGGACCGGAACGCCCTCAAGCAGCGCATGCACGCCCAGGGGATCGGCCTCGGCATCCACTACCAGGCCCTCAACCAGTTCAGCTTCTACAAGAAGATGGGATATAAGGAAGGCCAGTTCCCCAACGCCGAGCGCATCGGCAGCGAGACCCTGACCTTCCCCCTATTCCCCACCATGCAGATGTCGGACGTGGACAGGGTCTGCGATGCCCTGCGACACTGTCTCACGCAGAAGGCCTGAGGGAGACGCATGAGCGACAAGCGCGCACCTGAGTTATCGGTAGTGATACCGGTCTACAACGAGCAGGAGTCCCTGGAGACCCTGTTCAGGCGCCTGTATCCCGCGCTCGACGCCCTGGGCCGCGAGTACGAGGTCATCTTCGTGGACGACGGCAGCGCCGACCGCTCCGCCGCGATGCTGAGGGAGCAGTTCGGCAAGCGCGAGGACGCGACCCGCGTGGTGCTGCTGCAGAGCAACTTCGGCCAGCACGCGGCCATCCTCGCCGGCTTCGAGGTGTCGCGCGGCGACGCCGTGGTCACGCTGGACGCGGACCTGCAGAACCCGCCGGAGGAGATCGGCAACCTCCTGAAGAAGATGGACGAGGGCTACGACTACGTCGGCACCATCCGCCGCAGCCGCCGGGACGTGGCCTGGCGCAAGTACGCCTCCCGCGCCATGAACCGCCTGCGCGAGCGCATCACCAAGGTCAAGATGACGGACCAGGGCTGCATGCTGCGCGCCTATTCGCGGCATGTCATAGATGCGATAAACAACACCAGCGAGATCAACACCTTCATCCCGGCGCTGGCTTACCTGTACGCGCTCAAGCCCGTCGAGATCGAGGTGGAGCACGACGAGCGCGAGGCGGGGGAGTCCAAGTACTCCCTCTACAAGCTCATCCGCCTCAACTTCGACCTGGTCACCGGCTTCTCGGTGGTGCCGCTGCAGGTGTTCTCGTTATTCGGCGTCATCATCGCCGCCGGCTCGTTCTTCCTGTTCCTGTTCCTGGTGCTGTACCGCATCCTGTATCCGGAAGGCACGGTGCAGGGCGTGTTCACCCTGTTCGCCCTGGCGTTCTTCTTCATCGGCATCCTGCTGTTCGGCATCGGCCTGCTCGGCGAGTACGTGGGCCGCATCTACCAGGAGGTGCAGCGCCGGCCGCGCTTCCTGATCCGCAGCATCCTCGAGAAGCAGTCGCGATGAGCCCGCGCGTCGGCTCCGCCAGCGCGGTGGTGTTCGCCTACCATGACGTGGGCGTGCGCTGCCTGTCGGTGCTGCTCGCCTACGGCGTGCGCGTGAGCCTGGTGGTCACCCACGAGGACGACCCCAACGAGAAGATATGGTTCGGCAGCGTCAAGAAGCTCGCCGAGCTGAACGGCATCCCGGTGGCGACGCCGGCGGACCCGAACACGGGCGAGCTCGCCGCGCGCATCGAGGCACTCAAGCCCGACTTCCTGTTCTCCTTCTACTACCGCTTCATGCTGGGCGAGCGGCTGCTCGGCATCGCCCCGCGCGGCGCCCTCAACATGCATGGCTCGCTCCTGCCCAAGTACCGCGGCCGGGTGCCGGTGAACTGGGCGGTGCTCCACGGCGAGCGCCAGACCGGCGCGAGCCTGCACTACATGGAGGCCAAGCCGGACGCCGGCGACCTCGTCGACCAGCAGGCGGTGCCGATCCTACCGGACGACACCGCGAGCGAGGTGTTCGCCAAGGTCACGGTGGCGGCGGAGCAGGTGCTGGACCGCAGCCTGCCGTCCCTGGTGCTCGGCACCGCGGCCCGCCAGCCGCTGGACCTCAAGGCCGGCAGCTACTACGGCCGCCGCCGCCCGGAGGACGGGCGCATAGACTGGAAGCAGCCCGCCTGGAGCGTGCACAACCTGGTCCGGGCCGTGGCGCCGCCTTATCCGGGCGCCTACAGCACGGCGGGCGGCAAGCCCCTCAAGGTGCTGCGCAGCCATTATCCTGACGAGGCGGCGAAGAACCCGCAGCCGACCTTATATATGGAGTCCACGGGCCGCTGCTATGCCGATTGCGGCGACGGCAAGCGCATCGAGATACTGGCCCTCGAGCTGGATGGCCGCACGCTGGATGCCGCGCAGCTCGCGCAGCACCTGAACAGACCGCTTTCATTGGGAGATTGAACGTGAAGAAGATCCTCATCCTCGGCGTCAACGGCTTCATCGGCCACCACCTCAGCAAGCGCATCATCGAGACCACGGACTGGGAAGTCCATGGCATGGACATGTACTCCGACAAGGTCTCCGACCTCATGGGGAACCCGCGCTTCAACTTCTTCGAGGGTGACATCACTATCAACCGCGAATGGGTCGAGTACCACGTGCGCAAGTGCGACGTGGTGCTGCCGCTGGTGGCCATCGCCACCCCGGCCACCTACGTGAAGGACCCGCTGCGGGTGTTCGAGCTCGACTTCGAGGCGAACCTGCCGATCGTGCGCCAGTGCGTGAAGTACAGGAAGCGCGTGCTGTTCCCGTCCACCTCCGAGGTGTACGGCATGTGCCGCGACCCGGGCTTCGACCCCTACACCTCCGAGCTCATCCTCGGACCCATCAACAAGCCGCGCTGGATCTACAGCTGCAGCAAGCAGCTCATGGACCGCGTCATCGCCGCCTACGGCGACCGCGAGGGCCTGGCCTACACGCTGTTCCGCCCCTTCAACTGGATCGGGCCCGGCCTCGACTCCATCTACACCCCGAAGGAAGGCAGCTCCCGCGTGGTGACCCAGTTCCTGGGTCAGATCGTGCGCGGCGAGAACATCAAGCTGGTGGACGGCGGCGTGCGCAAGCGCGCCTACACCTACGTGGATGACGGCATCGACGCGCTCATGACCATCATCGAGAACAAGGGCGGCGTCGCGGACAAGCGCATCTACAACATCGGCAACCCCAAGAACAGCCACTCCGTGAAGGAGCTGGCGGACATGATGATGGAGATCGCCCTCTCCATGCCCGAGTACTCCGACAGTGCCAAGAAGGTGAAGCTCCTCACCGTCAGCGCCGACGACTACTACGGCAAGGGCTACCAAGACGTGGAGAACCGCCTGCCCAGCATCGAGCACACGCGCCAGGAGCTCGGCTGGGAACCCAAGGTGGACATGAAGATGGCGCTCAGGAAGCTCTTCGAGTTCTACCGCGGCCACGTGGCCGACGCGCGCCGGCTGACGGAAGAGAGCGCCTGACACCGTGCGAAGTGGGGCAGGCGTCTTTCTCGGCGTGGCGCCACTGGTGTTGTGCGGCTGCTGGAACGGCAAGGACCAGTTCCGGCACTACATGGAGGAAGGCCGCGCCGCCCATGTGCCGGTCGTCATCTACGACATCTCGGCGAACGACCCGCGCCCAGGCGCGCGGCAGGAGCCCCTGGCGGTCGCCTTCCTGAACACCCAGGACGCAGAGCTGGATTCCGTCACGCTCACCATCGCCCCCTGCGACACCATGGGGCAACCCGGCCGCACGCGGGACGTGGCTTTCAACGGGCCCTTCGAGCCGGCCGCCGCCGTCGTCATCAGCACCGCCGGTTCCGCGGGCGAAGACGGGAAGCAGGTGCCGGTGGCGCTGCCCCACATGGTCATCACCGCCGTCGAAGTGACGGATGCGACCGGCCGCCGCCGCTTCGAAGGCAAGGACCTGGCAGCACTGCTGGACGAGCGGATAGCCAATTTCTGCACCGGTAGGGCGATGTGACGGCCATGCGCAGGCTCGCCCTCAAGATCGATGTCGATACCCTGCGCGGCACCCTGGAAGGCGTGCCGCCGCTGATCGAGACGCTCAAGCGCCATGGCGCCCAAGCCACGTTCCTGTTCAGCCTGGGACCGGACAACACCGGCCGCGCGCTCAAGCGCGTGTTCCGCCCCGGCTTCATCAGGAAGGTGCTGCGCACCAACGTCGCGGCGAACTACGGCCTGAAGACCCTCATGTACGGCGTGCTCATCCCGGGTCCGGACATCGGCCGGCGCGCCGCCGCGCCCATGCGCGCGGCCCGCGATGCCGGCTTCGAGGTGGGCATCCATACCTGGGACCACATCCGCTGGCAGGACTATGTGGCGGGCAAGGATGAGGCCTGGACCCGGCATGAGTTCGACCAGGCCGTGGCACGATTCCGTGAGGTGTTCGGTGAGGCGCCGCGCACCTTCGGCGCCGCCGGCTGGCAGATCAACGCCTCCACCCTGGCGCTACAGGAGGAAGCGGGCCTGGACTACGCCAGCGACACCCGCGGTGGCCTGGAGCCGTTCCTGCCCAGCATGGAAGGGCGCGTATACAAGGTGCCGCAGATCCCCGGCACGCTGCCCACCCTCGACGAACTCGTGGGCGTGGACGGCATCACCGTGGACAACGTGGCCGAGCACCTGCTGAAGCTCACCGCCGCGCCGCCGCCGCCCACCGGGCACGTGTTCACCCTGCACGCGGAGCTGGAGGGCATGGCCCTCAAGCCCGTGTTCGAGAAGCTCCTGGTGGGCTGGAAGTCCCAGGGCTATGCGCTCGTCGCCACCCGCGATCTTGCCGCCGGACTCGACCGCGCCCGTCTGCCGGTGTACGAGGTGGTGATGGGCGAGATCCCGGGCCGCTCCGGCACGCTCGCCGTGCAGCGGCGGAAGCTCGGGGCCGCTCCTGTATAATGCCGTCCGCCGCGGCGCTGCCGCGCGCTCCGTCTCATCATCGCTCAAGGGAAAACCTCGATGGCTTACAAGCACGTCAAGCTGCCGTCCGGCGGCACCAAGATCTCGGTCGCGAACGGCAAGCTCGTGGTGCCGGACCAGGTCATCCTCGGCTACGTGGAAGGCGACGGCATCGGCGTGGACATCACGCCCGCCAGCATGAAGATCTGGGACGCGGCCGTGGCCAAGGCCTACGGCGGCAAGCGCAAGATCCACTGGTGCGAGATCTTCCTCGGGGAGAAGGCCCAGAAGCTGTACGACGGCAACTACTTCCCGGACGAGACCCTGACGGCCATCAAGGACCTCATCGTCTCCATCAAGGGCCCTCTCACCACGCCGGTGGGCGGCGGCTTCCGCTCCCTCAACGTGACCCTGCGCCAGGACCTGGACCTCTACGCCTGCGTCCGTCCGGTCAAGCACTATCCCGGCGTGCCTTCGCCCCTCAAGAAGCCCGAGCTCGTGGACGTGGTGATCTTCCGCGAGAACACCGAGGACGTCTATGCCGGCATCGAGTACCAGGCCGGCAGCGAGAAGAACAAGAAGCTCGCCAAGTTCCTGCGCGAGGAGCTGGGCGCCAAGTTCTTCGAGGACGCGGGCCTGGGCGTGAAGCCCATCTCCGAGTTCGGCTCCAAGCGCCTGGTGCGCAAGGCCATCCAGCACGCGATCGAGTACGACCGCAACTCGGTGACGCTGGTGCACAAGGGCAACATCATGAAGTTCACCGAGGGCGCGTTCCGCCAGTGGGGCTACGACCTCGCCAAGCAGGAGTTCGGCGCGGAGCTCCTGGACGGCGGCCCCTGGATGCACTTCAAGAGCCCGAAGACCGGCAAGTGGATCGTCATCAAGGACCAGATCGCCGACATCATGTTCCAGCAGATGCTGCTGCGGCCTGATGAGTACGCGGTGCTCGCCACCCCGAACCTGAACGGCGACTACCTCTCCGACGCGGTGGCGGCGGAGGTGGGCGGCGTGGGCATCGCCCCCGGCGCCAACATCGGCGACTCGCTGGCGGTGTTCGAGGCCACCCACGGCACCGCGCCCAAGCACGCGGGGCTGGACAAGGCCAACCCCGGCTCGCTCCTGTTCTCCGGCGTGATGATGCTGGAGTACATCGGCTGGCGCGAGGCGGCGGACATGATCCAGGCGGCCTACGCCAAGACCGTGGCCTCCGGCGTCGTGACCTACGACTTCGCCCGGCAGATGGTCGGCGCGAAGGAAGTGAAGACCAGCGCCTTCGCCGATGCCGTGGTCAGGAACCTCTGAGACGGCGATGGGAAGGGTGAAGTGATAACCTGACGGCGGCCTCTCCAGGCCGCCGTCTTGCTTTACGGGAGCACCCATGGCGAAAGGCACCCATGACTACCAGGCGGACCCGCGCAACGCCGCTATCCAGGTGAGCATCAACGGCGAGCTGTTCCCGCGGGACCAGGCCAAGGTCTCGGTGTTCGACAGCGGCTACATCCTGGGCGATGGGGTGTGGGAGGGCCTGCGGCTGCATGCGGGCGGCCTGCCGTTCCTGGAGCTGCACCTGGACCGGATGTACGAGGGCGCCAAGGCCATCGACATGGACATCGGACTCACGCGCGAGCAACTCACCGAGCGCATCCTCGCGGCGCTGCGCGCCAACAAGATGCAGGACGGCGTGCACATCCGCCTCATGGTCACCCGCGGCATCAAGGCCACGCCCTACCAGGACCCGCGCGTCACCCTCGGCCCTGCCACGGTGGTCATCATCCCTGAGTACAAGCAGCCCCTGCCGGCGACGGTGGAGAAGGGCATCCGCCTCTTCACCACCCACGTGCGCCGCGCCGCGCCGGATACTCTCGATCCGAAGCTCAACGCCCATTCCAAGCTCAACGACATCCTGGCCTGCATCCAGGCGGCCAAGGCGGGCTACGACGAGGCCCTGATGCTGGACCCCCACGGTTTCGTCGCCACCTGCAACTCCACCCACTTCTTCATCGTGCGCAAGGGCGAGGTGTGGACCTCCTCCGGCAAGTATTGCCTCGGCGGCATCACCCGGGCCAACGTGCTGCGCGTCTGCCGCGAGCATGGCCTCCCGCACTTCGAGAAAGACTTCAGCCTCACGGATGTGTACGGCGCCGAGGAAGCCTTCGTCACCGGCACCTTCGCGGGCCTCGTGCCCGTCACGGAGGTGGATGGCCGGCGCATCGGTGCCGGCACGCGTGGGCCCATGGTGCAGAAGCTGCAAGGCCTCTACATGGATCTCGTCAAGCGCGAGAGCGCGCGGGGCCCACGCGTATGACCCAGGGCCTGCGGGTGGCCATGTGGTCGGGACCCCGCAACATCTCCACCGCCATGATGCGCTCCTGGGAGAACCGGGAGGACACGGCGGTGGTGGACGAGCCCTTCTATGCGCATTACCTCGCCGCCACCGGCGTGAACCATCCGGGTCGTGAGGAGGTGATCGCCTCCCAGTCCACGGACTGGCGCGCGGTGGCCAGAGAGCTCACCGGCTCCATCCCCGGCGGCAAGGCCATCTGGTACCAGAAGCACATGACCCAGCACCTGCTGGCGGACATGTCACTGGACTGGCTGGACGACGTGGTGAACTGCTTCCTCATCCGCCGCCCCGAGCTCGTGGTGGCGTCCTTCACCCGCCAGCGTCCCGATGCTGCCGCCTGGGAACTTGGTTTCGAACAGCAGACCCGCATCTTCGAGCATGTCGCGGGCAAGCTCGGCGCGGCGCCGCCGGTGCTGGACGCGGAGGATGTGCTCAAGGATCCCCGCGCCATGTTGGGCATCCTCTGCACGCGGCTCGGCATCCCCTTCAGCGAGCGCATGCTGCACTGGCCGGCTGGGCGGCGCGCCAGCGACGGCGTCTGGGCGCCGCATTGGTACGCGGCGGTGGAGCGTTCCACCGGTTTCGAACCTTACGAGCCCAAAATGCCGGAACTCACGCCTTTCCAGCAGGAACTCGCCACCCTCTGCCGTCCCCACTACGACGCAATGGCCCGCCACAGGCTTACGGCAGCCTGAAACGGGGCATTTTCCCGGGCCGTCCGGTAAAATAGCGGGCTCTTGAGCCTTTCCTTGAGAGCCTGCATGTATCAGCCCGCCGACACCGCGTCCGACGACCGCTTCATCTTCCAAGGCAACCCGCCGGCCCTGGACCCGTTGCGCGCGGCCATCAACGCGCTCTACCTCGCGGACGAGACCCAGTGCGTGGACGCGCTGCTCGAGCAGGCCAGGCTGGATGACAAGTCCCGCGCCGAGATCCAGGCCCGCGCCAAGGCGCTGGTCGAGACCGTGCGCAGGAACCGCAAGGCCAAGGGCGGCATCGAGGAGTTTCTGCGCCAGTACGACCTGTCCTCCCAGGAGGGCATGGTGCTCATGTGCCTCGCCGAGGCTTTCCTGCGCATCCCGGACGCGGACACCGCCGACAAGCTCATCCGCGACAAGATCGTGAACGGCAACTGGTCCGAGCATCTCGGCGCCAGCCCCTCGCTGTTCGTGAACACCTCCACCTGGGGCCTCATGCTCACCGGCAAGCTCATCGAGCTGGACCAGGCCGTGGAGAAGAACCTCGGCAACTACATGGCCGCGCTCGCCGCGCGCCTGGGCGAGCCCGTCATCCGTGCCGCCTTCCGCCAGGCCATGCGCATCATGGGCCACCAGTTCGTCATGGGGCGCAAGATCGAGGAAGCCCTGAAGCGCGCCAAGGACGAGGAGAACCGCAAGTTCCGCCACTCCTACGACATGCTGGGCGAAGCCGCCCTCACCGCCAAGGACGCGGAGCGCTACTTCCAGGCCTACGCCACGGCCATCGACGCCATCGGCGCCACGGTGGAGAAGGGCGCCGACGTGTTCGCCGCTCCCAGCATCTCCGTCAAGCTTTCGGCCCTGCACCCGCGCTACGAACTCGCCCAGCGCGAGCGCGTGATGGCCGAGCTCACGCCCAAGGTGCTGGCGCTCGCCGAGCGCGCCAAGGGCCACGGCATGGGCCTCACGGTGGACGCGGAGGAGAGCGAACGGCTCGACCTCTCGCTGGACATCATTGAGGCGGTGTACCGCTCGCCCAAGCTCGCGGGCTGGGAAGGCTTCGGCCTCGCGGTGCAGGCTTACCAGAAGCGCGCGCCGCGCGTGCTGGACTGGCTCATCGCGCTCGCCCGCGCCGGCAAGCGCCGCATCCCCGTGCGTCTCGTGAAGGGCGCCTATTGGGACAGTGAGGTGAAGCGCGCCCAGGAGCGCGGCCTCGAGGGTTACCCGGTGTACACCCGCAAGGTGAACACGGACGTGGCTTATCTCGCCTGCGCCCGCAAGATGCTCGCGAGCCGCGACGCCCTCTATCCCATGTTCGCGACCCACAACGCCCACACCCTCTCCGCCGTCCTGCAGATGGCGGGCGGCGACCTGGGCTTCGAGTTCCAGCGCCTGCACGGCATGGGCATCGAGCTCTACGACGAGGTGGTGGGCCCGGACAAGCTCAAGCTCAACTGCCGCGTGTACGCGCCGGTGGGCAGCCATGAGGACTTGCTCCCTTACCTCGTGCGCCGTCTCCTGGAGAACGGCGCCAACACCTCGTTCGTGAACCGCATCATCGACGACAAGGTGCCGGTGGACGCCATCGTGGCAGACCCGGTGGCGGAGGTGGCGGCGCTGGCCCAGAAGCCGCACCCGCGCATCCCGCTGCCGAAGGACATCTACGGTCCCTGGCGCCCAAATTCCCGCGGCGTGAACCTGGCGGACCCGCAGAAACTTGCGGCCCTGGCCGCCGAGATGGAGCAGGCCTTCAAGCGCGAGTGGATCGCGGCGCCCATCGTGGGCGGCAAGGTCCTATCCGGAAAAGAGAAGCCTTCCCTCAACCCCGTGGACAACCGCGAGACCGTCGGCATCATCCGCGAGGCGGACGACAAGGTGATCCGCGAGGCGGTGGACGTGGCGGTGGCGGCCCAGCCCGCCTGGGACATGACGCCCGCCATGGAGCGGGCTCGTATCCTGCGCAAGGCCGCGGATCTGTTTGAGACCCATACGGCGGAGCTGATGGCGCTCTGCGTGCGCGAAGCCGGCAAGTCCATCCCGGACGCGGTGTCCGAGGTGCGCGAGGCGGTGGACTACCTGCGCTACTACGCCGAGCGCGCCGAGGAGGACTTCGGCAAGCCCAAGGCCATGCCGGGACCGACAGGTGAGTCGAATGAACTGTGGCTGCAGGGCCGCGGCGTGTTCGTCTGCATCTCGCCCTGGAACTTCCCCCTGGCGATCTTCACGGGCCAGGTGGCGGCGGCGCTCGCCGCCGGCAATGCGGTGCTCACCAAGCCCGCGGAGCAGACTTCGCTCATCGGCGCGCAGGCCGTGCGGCTGATGCACCAGGCCGGCGTGCCCGGCGGCGTGCTCAACTTCATCCCGGGCCGCGGCTCCGTGGTCGGCCAGCACGCGGTGGCGGATGCGCGCATCGCGGGCGTGGCCTTCACCGGTTCCACCGAGACCGCCAAGACCATCCACAAGACCCTGGCGGACCGGGACGGCATCATCCCCGTGCTCATCGCCGAGACCGGCGGGCAGAACTGCATGCTGGTGGATTCCTCCGCGCTGCCCGAGCAGGTGGTGATGGACGTGGTGGCGAGCGCCTTCAACAGCGCCGGCCAGCGCTGCTCCGCCCTGCGGGTGCTGTTCGTGCAGGAGGAGATCGCCGACCGCGTGGTGGAGGTGCTCTCCGGCTACATGGACGAGCTGCGCATCGACGATCCCGCCTGGCTCACCACCGACGTGGGCCCGGTCATCGACAAGGCCGCCAAGCAGCAGCTCGACGAGCACAAGGCCTGGATCAAGACGCAAGGGCGGCTGATCAAGGAGATGCCCATCCCTGCGGAGCTCGCCCACGGGACCTTCGTGGCCCCGGCGGCGGTGGAGCTGCCGACCCTGGACATCCTCAAGCGCGAGGTGTTCGGCCCGGTGCTGCACGTGATCCGCTTCAAGGCGGCCGAGCTGGACAGTGTCATCGACAGCATCAACCGCACCGGCTATGGGCTCACGCTGGGCATCCACTCGCGCATCGACAGCCAGGCCCAGTACATCCAGCGGCGCATCCGCGTCGGCAACGTCTACATCAACCGCAACATGATCGGCGCCGTGGTGGGCGTGCAGCCCTTCGGCGGCCAGGGCCTCTCCGGCACCGGGCCCAAGGCCGGCGGCCCGCACTACATGCTGCGTTTCGCCACCGAGCGCACCGTCACGGTCAACACCGCGGCGGTGGGCGGCAATGCCAGCCTGCTCTCCATGAAGGATAACTAGTTGTCCGTCAGCGTCTTCGACATGTTCAAGATCGGCGTGGGGCCTTCCAGTTCCCACACCGTCGGTCCCATGCGGGCAGCGCGCCAGTTCCTGCTGGACCTCGAAGCGAAGGGCCTATTCGGCCAGACCGCGCAGGTGGCGGTGCAGCTCTACGGCTCGCTGGCGCTCACCGGCAAGGGCCACGGCACCGACCGGGCCGTGCTCCTCGGACTTGAAGGCGAGACGCCGGACGGCGTGGACCCGGATAGCATCGCGGAACGGCTCAGCCACATCCGCAAGAGCGGCAGGATCAAGCTGCTCGGCAAGCGCGAGATCCCCTTCGACGAGGCCCTGGACCTCCTGTTCCACCGGGACCAGGTGCTGCCCAAGCATTCCAACGGCCTGCGCTTCACGGCGCTGGATTCCAACAAGCACAAGCTGTTCACCGACGAGTTCTACTCCATCGGCGGCGGTTTCATCGTGCGCAGCAGCGAGATGGAGGGTGACGCGGCTTCCCTCGACGTGAAGCTGCCGTACCCCTTCAAGTCCGGCGACGAGCTCCTGGCACTCTGCGCCAAGCACAAGCTCGGCATCCCGGAGCTGATGATGGCGAACGAGCGGTGCTGGCGCTCCGAGGCGGAGACCCGCGCCGGCCTCATCAGGATATGGGAAGTGATGAAGGCCTGCGTCGCGCGCGGCATGCGCGAAGGCGGCGAGCTCCCAGGCGGACTCAAGGTCATGCGTCGCGCCCCCAAGATCCATGCCAGCCTCGCGAATCAGAAGAAGACCACCGCGCTCGACGCCATGGACTGGGTGAACCTGTGGGCGCTGGCCGTGAACGAGGAGAACGCGGCGGGCGGCCGCGTCGTCACCGCGCCCACCAACGGTGCCGCCGGCATCATCCCCTCGGTGATGCACTACTACATGCGCTTCGTGGACGGCGCGGACGAGGCGGGTATCCTGCGCTTCCTGCTCACCGCTGCCGCCATCGGCATCCTCTACAAGCAGAACGCCTCGATCTCCGGTGCCGAGATGGGCTGCCAGGGCGAGGTGGGCGTGGCCTGCTCCATGGCCGCCGGAGGGCTCGTCTCGGCCATGCAGGGCAGCGACGGACAGATCGAGAACGCCGCCGAGATCGGCATGGAGCACAACCTGGGGCTGACCTGCGACCCCGTGGGCGGACTGGTGCAGATACCCTGCATCGAGCGCAACGCCATGGGCGCGGTGAAGGCCATCAATGCCGCGCGCCTGGCCCAGCACGGCGACGGCCAGCACCGGGTGTCCCTGGATCAAGTCATATCGACCATGCGACAGACCGGCCATGACATGCGCAGCATCTATAAGGAGACCTCCCTGGGCGGTCTCGCGGTCAACGTCACCGAGTGCTGAAAATCCCCGCCTGAAGCCCTTGGGACAGTAGTCCCAACCCCCGCCCATATGTTAAAAGACGGGGTGGGTAACAAGATTGTAAAAGGGACGGCAGGATGGGGTATCTAGGCGCCGGGCGCTCCCTGGGCAGCGTCCGCGGCAGCTATCTCGTGGCGCTCGCGGTGCTCGCGACCGGCTTCGCGCTCACCGCCATCGCCTACGTCATAACCTTCAAGTACCAGTCCGAGAGCCGCCACGCCCGCTTCAGCCTGTATGCGACCCAGGTCGCCATCACCCTGGAGGCGCGCTTCGACCAGTATGTGGCCGTACTGGATTCCAGCGCCGGGCTCTTCGCCGGCTCGACCCGCGTGGGCCGCGCGGACTGGGAGGGCTTCGCCGAGACCGTGGCCCTGCAGGCAAAGTATCCCGGCATCTCCAGCCTCCAGTATCTGAGCTACGTGACGCGCCAGGACGCGGCGCGCTTCGTGGCGGCCACCCGCGCCGATGGTGCTCCCGGCTTCCACATCAGGCCGGTCGAGCAGCGCGACTTCTATTGCCCCATCACCTATACGGCGCCGCGCGCTACCGTCAGCTACGTGGAAGGCTTCGACCCCTGCCACCTGTCCACCAACACCGGCGTGCTGTTCGCAGCCCGGGACAACGGCCGCAACAGCCTGAGCGTGCCTTTCGACCTGCACGACGTGGACGGCGGGGTGCATCGCGGTGTGGTGGCGGTGCGTGCGCTGTACCGCAACGGCGCAGACGTCTCCACGCCTGCCGCGCGGCGTGCCGCGCTCTACGGCTGGGTGGCCGAGACCCTGCCCATGGACAAGGTGGTGACGGGCGTGATCCCGCAGCACGTGGCCATGGAAGTGGAGGTGCGCGACGCCGCGGTGGCGGGAGAGGGCGCCGTGCTCTACAGCAAGATGGAAGACCCCGCGGAGCGCCCCCTCTGGACCGGCCCGGCCACCATCGAGTCCGACTATGCCACCCGCATGAACATCGGCGGGCGGGAGTGGGTGCTGCGCTTCCACGAGCCCTCCAGCGTGTCGTGGATCGCGCTCTTGGTGGTGCTGATGGGCGTGCTCATCACGCTGCCGGCGACGCTGCTGGTGCTGAACCTCGGCCTAAACCGCTCGCGTGCCCTCAAGCTGGCCGAGCAGATGACCGCGTCCCTGCGCGAGCAGGAGCAGCTCTTGTCCTCGGTGACCGGCAACATCTCCGATGGCATCTACAGGAGCACGCCTGACAAGGGCATGATCTACGCCAACGAGGCGCTGGCGCGCATGTTCGGCTACAGCAGCACCCACGAGCTCATGAGCGTGGCAGGCCCGATTTTGTATGCGAACCCGCGGCGGCGCCAGGAGCTGACCCAGCTGCTCGATGACGAGGGCCACTACCGCAACCAGGAGGTGGAGTACCAGCGCAAGGATGGCAGCCGTTTCTACGCCATCAACAGCGCCACCACCGTCAAGGACGAGCAGGGCAACCCGCTGTACTTCGACGGTGTGATCTCCGACATTACCGAGCGCAAGCGCGCCGAGGCGCAGGTCTACCAGCTTGCACATTACGACAGCCTCACCGGCCTGCCCAACCGCGCCTTGCTGCGGGACCGCCTTGGCCAGGCGATGCACGACGCCCGCAGGCGTGACGCCAAGCTCGCGGTCATGTACCTCGACCTCGACCGTTTCAAGAACGTGAATGATTCGCTCGGTCACGAGACCGGCGACAAGCTGCTCAAGACGGTGTCCATGCGCCTGCGCGAGTGCATGCGTGACAGTGACACCATCAGCCGCCAGGGCGGAGATGAGTTCCTGCTGATCCTGCGTGATGTGGCCGACGCCACTGCGGTGGCGCGGGTGGCGGAGAAGCTGCAGGAGGCGGTGGCGCGGCCGGCGCAGATAGACGAGTACGAGCTGCACATCACCCCCAGCATCGGCATCAGCCTGTTCCCGGACGACGCTGTGGAGATCGACGCGCTCATCCGCAACGCCGACGCGGCCATGTACCATGCCAAGGAGAACGGACGCTTCAACTTCCAGTTCTTCACCCCGGAGATGAACACCCGCGCCTATGAGCGCCTGTCCCTGGAGGGCAGCCTGCGCCAGGCCATCGAGCGCCAGGAGTTCCACCTGCATTACCAACCCCAGGTAGACCTGCGCAGCGGGCGCATCATGGGCGTGGAGGCGCTGCTGCGCTGGAACCGCAACGGCCAGGGGGCGGTGCCACCCTCGGTGTTCGTGCCGGTGCTGGAGAGCAGCGGCATGATCGGGTCGGTGGGGGAATGGGTGCTGCGCGAGGCTTGCCGCCAGAACCGGGAGTGGCAGCGCCAGGGGTTCGAACCGTTGCCCATCGCGGTCAACCTGTCCGCCATCCAGTTCAACCGCCGCAACATGGCCGACACCATCTCGGCGATCCTGGCTGAGACCGGCCTGGAGCCGCGCTGGCTCGAGCTCGAATTCACCGAGAGCGCGGTGATGTATGACACCCGCGAGGTGGGCAACATCATCAAGCGCCTGGATGACCTCGGCGTGCAGCTCGCGCTGGATGACTTCGGCACCGGCTACTCCTCGCTGAGCTACCTGCGCCGCTTCCACCTGGACAAGCTCAAGATCGACCAGAGCTTCGTGCGCGACATCGGCGTGGATGCCGACGATGCCGCCATCGTCACCGCCATCATCGGCATGGCCCGCAACCTCAAGGTCAGCGCGGTGGCGGAGGGCGTCGAGACTCGCGCCCAATGGGAATTCCTGAAGGCCCACGGCTGCGACGGCATGCAGGGCTACCTGTTCAGCAAGCCACTGCCCGCGGACGAGCTCGCGGAACTGCTCAAGAGCGGACGGGCGCTCGCCGTCTGATCCATGCCCCGGCGCCGTGGTTCCGGGGCTTTTTGGGGCTTGCCTCACATACCATACTAGGGTATGGTATGTGGCATGAAACATGCCGAACACAAATCCCAGCTGGACAGCCTGCGGCGCATCCATGGCCAGGTAGCCGGACTCACGCGCATGGTGGAGGAGGAGCGCTACTGCGGCGACATCCTCACCCAGTTGCGGGCGGTCCAGGCGGCCCTGCGCCGGGTCGAGCTGCAGGTGTTGGAGAAGCACATCGGGCACTGCGTGACCGGTGCCGCCGAGAGCGGCGACCGCAAGGAGCGCGATGCCAAGCTGGATGAGCTGTTCGACATCCTGAAGCGCTTCGCCCCCTAGACACTCCGAGGCCGCCATGCACGAATGCTGCCGCCATCCTGAGCCGGCCGCCGCGCCGCCCCCGTCCACCCACAAGCCGGTAGCGGGCGACCTCTATACCTGTCCCATGCATCCTGAGGTCGTGCAGCAAGGCCCCGGTACCTGTCCCATCTGCGGCATGGCACTGGAGCCCAAGATCGTGCGCGCCGAACAAGGCGCCGATCCCGAACTCAAGGACATGACCCGCCGCTTCTGGCTGGGTGTGGCCCTGAGCTTGCCGTTGCTGGTGCTGTCCATGGGCGGGGACGTACTGCCGGCTCTGCGCTTCCATCACTGGCTTGGTGAGGCGATGTTCGGATGGTCGCAGTTCGCCCTGGCGACGCCGGTAGTGCTGTGGGGCGGCTGGCCGGTCTTCGAACGGGGCTGGCAGTCCTTGCGCACCCGCCACCTCAACATGTTCACCCTCATCGCCCTCGGCAGTGGCGCCGCTTACGGCTTCAGCCTCTTCGTGCTCCTGTTCCCCGGCCTGATGCCGGCGGCGTTCATGGGGGAGGGCATGCCGCCGCTGTACTTCGAGGCCGCCGCTGTCATCGTCACGCTCGTGCTGCTGGGCCAGGTGCTGGAACTGCGGGCGCGGCGCGGCACCTCCGATGCCATCCGCGCCCTGCTGAGGCTCGCGCCCCCGACCGCGCACCGCATCGGCTCAGACGGCGAGAAGGAAGTGCCCCTCGACCAGGTCATGGCAGGCGACCGCCTGCGCGTGCGCCCGGGCGACAAGGTTCCCGTGGACGGCGAGGTGATCGAAGGGCATTCGGGCGTGGACGAGTCCATGCTCACCGGCGAGTCCATGCCGGTGCAGAAATCCGCTGGTGACCGGGTCAGTGCCGGCAGCATCAACCAGCAGGGCGGTTTCATCATGCGCGCCGACCGGGTGGGCTCTGACACGCTGCTGGCGCGCATCGTGCACATGGTGGGCGAGGCGCAGCGCAGTCGTGCGCCGATCCAGGCGCTGGCCGACAAAGTCTCCGGCTGGTTCGTGCCCGCCGTGATCGGCGTCGCGCTCGCGGCCGCGGTTGCCTGGGCCGCATGGGGTCCGGCGCCGGCGCTCAACCACGCGCTGCTGGCGGCGGTCTCGGTGCTCATCATCGCTTGCCCCTGCGCCCTCGGCCTTGCCACGCCCATCTCGGTGATGGTGGGGATAGGCCGCGGCGCGCAGTCCGGCGTGCTGATCAAGGATGCCGAGGCGCTGGAGCTCATGGAGAAGATCGACGTGCTGGTGGTGGACAAGACCGGCACCCTCACCGAGGGCAGGCCCACCTTGCAGGCCGTGAAGGTCCTGCAGGGCTTCACGGAACAGGAGCTGCTCGCGCAAGTGGCGGCCCTCGAGGCCGCCAGCGAGCATCCGCTGGCGGCGGCCATCGTCGCAGGCGCAAAGGCACGCGGTGTGGTCCCCGCCAAGGTCGAGGACTTCAGGGCCATCACCGGCCAGGGCGTGAGCGGGAGGCTCGCTGGCGCCGATGTGCTGGTGGGCAACATCCGGCTGCTGGAAGGAGCGAGGATAGATGCCGCCCCCCTGGCTGGCATGGCGGAAGAGCTGCGCCGTGCGGGCCAGACCGTCATGCTGGTGGCGATCGGCGGCAGGGCCGCCGGCATCATCGGCGTCGCCGACGCCATCAAGCCCACCAGCGCCGAAGCCGTGCGCCAACTCAAGGCCTCCGGCGTGTGCATCGTGATGCTCACCGGCGACAACGCCATCACCGCCCAGGCCGTCGCCGCCGCGCTCGGCATCGACGAGGTGCATGCGGGCGTCCTGCCCCAGGACAAGCACGAGGTGGTGGGGCGCCTGAAGCAGCAGGGCCGTGTGGTGGCCATGGCGGGCGATGGCGTGAACGATGCACCCGCACTCGCTCGGGCCGACGTGGGTATCGCCATGGGCAATGGCACCGACGTGGCCATGGAGAGCGCGGCGGTGACCCTGGTGAAGGGCGACTTGCGTGCCATCGCGCGGGCCCGCGAGCTGAGCCGGCGTACCATGCGCAACATACGGCAGAACCTGTTCTTCGCCTTCTTCTACAACGCGCTCGGCGTGCCGCTGGCCGCCGGGGTGCTCTATCCCATCGCCGGGCTGCTGCTGAGCCCGGCCATCGCGGCCGCCGCCATGAGCTTCAGCTCGGTGTCCGTGATCGGGAATGCGCTGCGCCTGCGCCGGGCGCGGCTATGAGGGCGGCGCCCATTCGCACGCTGTTTGCGGCCACGGTATTGGCCCTGTCATTCGCGCCGGACGTCCGCGCGGAGGATTTCATGGGCATGGCCGGCGCTTTCGGCCCCTATGCCATGGACCGCGAAGCTTCCGGCACCAGCTGGCAGCCGGAGGCCGTGCCCATGCAAGGCATCATGACCATGGACGGCGACTGGATGACCATGGTCCACGGCTACCTGTACCAGGTGCGCGACCACCAGGGCGGGCCGCGGGGCGCCAACGAGGATTTCAGCGAAAGCATGTTCATGGTCATGGCCCAGCGGACCCGGGGCCAGGACACCCTCGGCCTGCGCGGCATGTTCTCGCTGGACCCGCTCATGGGTCCGGCCGGTTATCCGCTGCTGCTGCAGACCGGCGAGACCGCCGACAGGGTGAACCCATTGGTGGACCGCCAGCATCCCCACGATCTCTTCATGGAGCTCTCCGCCTCCTATAGCCACGCGTTCGCCGAGACGGATTCGCTGTTCGTGTACGCGGGCCTGCCCGGTGAGCCAGCCCTGGGTCCGCCGGCCTTCATGCATAGGGCGTCGGGCGTGGACAATCCGGAGGCGCCGCTCTCCCATCACTGGCTGGACTCCACCCATGTCACCTTCGGCGTGCTCACCGCGGGCCTGGTGCTGGGACAGGTGAAGCTGGAGGCCTCCGTCTTCCATGGCCGGGAACCGGACGAGCGGCGCTGGAACATCGATGGCGGCGCGCTGGATTCCTACGCGGCGCGCGCCACCTGGAACCCGGACGAGCACTGGTCGCTGCAGGCGAGCCGCGGCTACCTGCGCAGCCCCGAGCAATTGGATCCTGCCGTGGACCAGCGCCGCAGCACCGCGTCGGCCATGTATTCCGGCGCGGTGGGCGACGCGCAGTGGGACGCGACCCTCGGCTGGGGACAGGACGACAACCGGCCCGGGGACAAGCTGGATGCATGGCTCGCCGAGAGTGAACTCAAGTTCTCGGGGGTACACACCTGGTTCGCCCGCCTGGAGCGGGTGCAGGAGGATGAGCTCCTGCCCTCGATGGTCACCGTCGGGAAACTATCCGTGGGTTACATCCACGACTGGCCGGTGGCTGAGCATCTCAGCCTGGGTCTGGGCGGGCTGGTGAGCGTATACGGCCTGCCGGCGACCGCCCAGGCCGCTTATGGAAACCCGCACTCATACATGCTGTTCCTGCGCCTCAAGCTCCTCTGAGACCTGAAATAAACCGTCATGCTCCGCTGTCTCTAGTGGGAGTATGCTCATCGGCCCGCAAGGACCGCCAAGAAGAAAGAGGTGTGCCCATGTCCACGTTCCCCCGCCGCAGGCTCGGTTCCCAGGGTCTCGAGGTCTCCGCCATGGGCTTAGGCTGCATGGGCATGTCGGATTTCTACAAGGGCGGGGAAGGGGACAAGGAATCCATCGCCACCATCCACCGCGCGCTCGAGCTCGGCATCGACTTCCTCGACACCGCGGACATGTATGGCCCGTTCACCAACGAGGAGCTGGTGGGCCGCGCCATCAAGGGCAAGCGCGATAAGTTCATCGTCGCCACCAAGTTCGGGAACGAGCGCACGCCGGACGGCAGGTTCCTGGGCGTGAACGGCAGTCCTGACTACGTGCGTGCCTGCTGCGATGCCTCGCTAAAGCGCCTTGGCGTGGATCACATCGACCTCTACTACCAGCACCGGGTGGACATCAACACGCCCATCGAGGATACCGTCGGCGCCATGGCCGATCTCGTGAAACAGGGCAAGGTGCGCTACCTCGGCCTCTCCGAGGCGGCGCCGGACACCCTCCGCCGTGCCCACAATGTCCATCCCATCAGTGCGCTCCAGACCGAGTACTCGCTGTGGACCCGCGAGCCGGAGGAGGGCCTGTTGGACACGGTGCGGGAACTCGGCATCGGCTTCGTGGCCTACAGCCCCTTGGGGCGCGGCTTCCTCACCGGTACCATCAAGAGATACGAAGATTTGGCCGCGGACGATTGGCGCCGCAACATGCCCCGCTTCAAGGGCGAGAACTTCCAGAAGAACCTGGACCTCGTCGAGCGGGTGGAGGAGATCGCCAGGGACAGGGACGTGGAAGCCTCCCAGATCGCCATCGCCTGGCTGCTGCACCAGGGACAGGACATCGTCCCCATCCCCGGCACCAAGCGCCGCAAGTACCTGGAGCAGAACGCCGCCGCCATCGGCATCGAGCTAAGCGGCGAGGAGCTAAAGCGCATCGATGCGGCCTTCCCTGTGGGCGCGGCCACGGGTAACCGCTATGCGGACATGTCCACGGTCAATCGGTGAGGCGTTTCGCGTAACATGACGGGATGAGTGATCCAGAGAACGCTGGGCTCTTAACGCCCGTCGAATACCAGCTGCTCGCCGCCCCCGCGCTCCAGGCCGCCGCCGAGGTGGCCGCGCAGCGCGGCGATCCGTACCTCTACAACGATATGGCTTCCATGCTGGCGCTGCTCGGCGGAGTCACAACGCTCACCCACGCGTATCTGCAGCAGGACCTGCCGGTGGAAGCTTCGCCCCGTGCCGAGCTGGAGCGCGCTCCCCTCGCGGTCTGCGCATTGGTGTTCACCGAATCGGGCCTCGAGGCCCCGGAAGTGGAACAATGCCTGCGGGCCTTGTTCCAGGCTTATCTCAAGCTCCTCAAGGAAGGCGTGCTGGGTCCCCAGGAAGCCCTCATCGAGAAGGCTTACGTTGAACTGATGGCAGGGAAGAGGGCCGCCGCCCTCCAGAGCCTGCGCTTTGGGATGCTCGCCATGGCCAAGGCTATAGATATGTGGGAAGCGGCACGGGCCGCTTCCTGAGTCAGGCCGGCACCAGCATGAATCTGCCGTAGGCGATGAATCCGGCCAGCACGGCCACGATCAGCCAATAGGCCAGTTCACCGCGCTTGCCGGCGCCTTGCCCGAGGTGCAGGCCGCAGAACAGCAGCATCTCTGCCGCGATGAGCGCCGCGGCGATCGGCGTGAGTACTGCCAGGGAGGGGATCGCTGTCGCGATCAGGCCCAGGCTGCAGAGCAGCTCGATCAAGCTCATCCCAAGCCAAACCCCATGGGGGATCGCCCGCAGGGAAGGCACGGACTTCTCGGAGTGAGAGAACTTCCATACTGCGCCCATGGCGGTATGCAGGGCGAGCAGGATCTGGAGTATCCACAGGAGGATGTTCATCATTTGCCTCTCGATACGTTCAACGCTGCCGCCTCGCGGATGAGCGCCTTGAATGCTTTTTCGTCGGGCTTCGCGCCCATGGGGAAGTCGATGGCACGCCGGGTGTTGCCTTCCAGGCTGGAGTTGAAGAGGCCGGCAGGATCCTCGAGTGCAGCGCCCCGGGCGAAGGTCAACTTCACCTTGTCCTTGTAGGTCTCACCGGTGCAGATGATCCCGTCGTGGGACCAGACCGGCACCCCCCATTTCCATTCCTCCAGCACCTTGGGATCCGCCTGCTTGATCAGGCAGCGGAGCAGGGCGAGCTGCTTGCCTCGCCAGTCGTCCAGCTGTTCTATCCTCTCGTCTATGAGCTTGGAAGCGGAGCCTGCTGTCGAAGAACTTTTCTTCATGGTTCGCTTCGCCGCTTTCTTGCGCACGGCCATCACTTGGTTCCCTTGGGTGGCCAGCTCGGGGCTTCGACACCAAATTGCGCGGCGTATTCCTGGACGAGCCGCTGCCAGTCGAACTTCATGGCCTCGCCGCCCACGATGCGCCCGATGGGCTCGCCCGCGGTGAGCCGGTCCAGCACGTCGAGGCAGATGTGCCAGCCCGCGGCGCCCCAGGTGATGAAGCCGCGCTCGATGTTGTGCCAGAGGGTGAGGCGGGTGCCGCCGCCGGCGGGTTCGAGCTGCCACCTGAGATCGTTGCCGCCCCAGCTGTACTCCAAGATGCGCGGCGCTTCTGCCCGCTTGACCAGGCTCTCGGCCGGCGCTTGAGGAGCGCCTACCGTAACGAGTTTCGCCGGACCCTCTTTCCCTAAGTCCCGGTCCGCATCGAAGGGCGCCCATTGGGAGAGCTGCGCGGGATCCGTCAGCGCCTCCCAGACCATCGCCGGTGGCTGGCGCAGCTTGCGCACCAGCACCAGGGTCCACCGGTCGCCGTCCTTCTGGACCTCGGCACCGGCGGCGGGGCCGGGCAGGTAGTCCTCACGTCCACTCATTTGCCTTTTCCTTTCCCGTCCGGCTCTTCTTCCATCTCCATGCGCTCGAGGTGGCGCTCCAGCGCATCCACGTGGGCCGACCAGAAGCGCCGGAAGGGATCGAGCCAGGCATCCACTTCCTTGAGCGGCTCGGGCCGGATCCGGTAGACACGCCGCTGGGCCTCCACCCGCGACTCCACCAAGCCGGCTTCCCTTAATACCCGCAGGTGCTTGGATACGGAGGTCTGGGGCATGTGCAGCCGCCGTTCGATCTCACCCACGGATTGTTCTGATGAGGCCAGCAGCTTGAGGATGGCCCGGCGGTTCGGCTCGGCGATGATGGCGAAGGAAGATTCCATGAGTTTAAACATACTTTTATGTTCATATTCCTGTCAAGGTATATTACAACCACTCCTTGCAAACCGGGAATGCCTGTATATAATCACAGAACCCTGTATACATACCCAGGCTGAGGCGGCTTCTCTCCATGGAAAAGATCACTCCCCGGCAGCAGGAAGTTCTTGAGTTGATTCAAGAGGTTATCGATGAAACCGGCATGCCGCCTACGCGTGCAGAGATCGCCGAGACCCTGGGATTTAAATCTGCCAACGCCGCGGAGGAACATCTCCGCGCCCTCGCCCGAAAGGGTATGATTAGCTTACTGCCCGGCGCTGCCCGGGGAATCCGCATTACCGATCCTCCCGGTCTCCCGGTAGTGGGCCGGGTAGCGGCGGGCAGTCCTATCCTCGCGGAACAGCACCTGGAAGGCCGGGTGCGCGTCGATCCGCGCATGTTCAAGCCCAAGCCCGATTACCTCCTGCGCGTGCGTGGCATGAGCATGCGCGACGCCGGCATCCTGGACGGCGACCTGGTGGCGGTGAACCGCAACCCCGAGGTGCGCAACGGCCAGATCGTGGTGGCCCGCCTGGGCGACGAGGTGACGGTGAAGCGCTACCGCCTGCAGGGGGCCGAGGTGCACCTCCTCCCCGAGAACCCTGCCTTCCAGCCCATCGTGGTGGACGTGCACAGCCGTGAGTTCATCATCGAAGGGGTGGTGGTGGGCGTGCTGCGGGACGTCACGGTGCAGTGAACCGGACGTTTTTTGCCCACCCTGGCGGTCCGGTCTTTGGAGTATAATTTCGCGCCCCTGAAGCAGGGGTTACGCGCGAAGTCGTTGATTCTATAGGCCTAATCCCAAGCTTTCTCTTCGCATCGGCCGGCGCATCCACGTGACGCCGGCCGTTTGTCTTTGGGGAACAGAACGAACACCACATGACCCGCCACCACCTGCATCATCCCCACGCGCGCCGCAACAGCGCCGGCGCCGGCGGCCCGGACGCCATGGACCGAAAGCGCCTCTATGCCCTGAGCCTGGGCGCGCTGGGCGTGGTGTTCGGCGACATCGGAACCAGCCCGCTCTATGCCCTGAGCAGCTCGTTCTCCGACGCCAACGGCCTGGCCATCACTCCCGAGAGCGTGCTCGGCGTGCTGTCGCTGGTGTTCTGGACCATCATCATCATCGTCTGCCTCAAGTACCAGGTGTTCGTGCTGCGGGCCGACAACAAGGGCGAGGGCGGCGTGATGGCGCTGCTGGCGCTGCTGGATCCCTGGCGCACGCGCCGCACCAGCCGCCGCTCGCGCATCCTCATCACCCTCGGCATCTTCGGCGCGGCGCTGCTCTACGGCGACGGCATGATCACGCCCGCCATCTCGGTGCTCTCCGCCGTGGAGGGCCTGCAGGTGGGCTCCGCGGCGTTCCCGCGCTCGGTGATCATCGCCATCACGGTGGTGATCCTGATCTTCCTGTTCGTCATCCAGCGCGTGGGCACCAGCCGTGTGGGCACGTTCTTCGGCCCCATCTGCGCACTCTGGTTCACGGTCATCGGCGTGCTCGGCCTGCGCGCGATCGTCATGCACCCCGGCATCCTGGCGGCGGTGAATCCGGGTTACGCCCTGGAGTTCATCGCCCATCACGGCCTCGCGGACATCGTGGTGCTGGGCTCGGTCTTCCTGTGCGTCACCGGAGCCGAATCGCTGTTCGCGGACCTCGGCCACTTCGGCCGTGCGCCGATCCGGCTGGCCTGGTTCGCCTACGTGATGCCGGCGCTCCTGCTCAACTATTTCGGCCAGGGCGCGATGCTACTGGCCCATCCCGAGCAGCCTGCATCGCAGCTGTTCTACAGCCTCTCGCCCGGCTGGTTCCTGTATCCCATGATCGCGATCGCCACCGCCGCCACGGTGATCGCCTCCCAGGCGGTGATCTCCGGCGCCTTCTCCCTGATGGGCCAGGCCATCCAATTCGGCCAGAGCCCGCGCCTCACCATCATCAGGACCTCGGTGGACGAGAAGGGCCAGATATACATCCCGGCCATGAACTGGATACTGATGGTGGCGACCATCGCCATCGTGCTGGGCTTCAAGAGCTCCGACCGCCTGGCCACTGCCTATGGCGTGGCCGTCAGCTCCACCATGGTGGTGACCTCGATCCTGATGTTCTTCGTGGAGCGCGACCGCTGGCACTGGAACGTGGCGGTGGTGGGCTTCCTCACTCTGTGTTTCCTCTCCGTGGACCTGATGTACTTCAGCGCCAACATCTTCAAGGTCTGGGACGGTGGCTGGCTGCCGCTGCTGGTGGGCGTGATCGGCTTCATCATCATGTCCACCTGGAGCACCGGCCGCTCCAACCTCATCGACCGGCTGCGTGCCGCCACCGAGCCCCTGGACGAGTTCCTGGCCCACATCCGCAAGCAGAAGCCTCTCAGGGTGCGCGGCACCGCGGTCTTCATGACCGCGCCCAACCTAGGCACGCCGCCCATGCTGCAGCACCACCTGGAACACAACCAGGTGTTGCACGAGCAGGTGGTGCTGCTCACGGTGCTCACGGACGACGTGCCCTTCGTGCACCCGCTGCAGCGCCTGGAGGTCGCGAAGATGGACCTCGGGTTCTACCGCGTGAACGTGCACTACGGCTTCATGCAGATACCGAACATCCCGCAGTGCTTCCGCCGCGCCAAGGACTTCGGCCTCAGCATCGATCCTGAGACCGTCACCTATTACCTAGGGCGTGAGACCCTGGTCTCCACCCGCCGCTGGCCGTCCATGTGGGGCTGGCGTGAGAACCTGTTCGCGTTCATGTCGCGCAACGCGATCCGCGCCACGGACTTCTACCAGATCCCGCCGGACCGCACCGTGGAGCTGGGCCTGCGCCTGAGGCTGGCGGACATCGGCGGCGGCCGCCGCAACGGCGACGGCCGCCACTGACATGATCGGCAAGCTCCTGGCGGCGATCGCCGCGTTCATCACCGGCACGCTCTCGACGCTCGGCTATGCAGGCGTGGTGCTGCTCATGGGCATCGAGAGCGCCTGCATCCCGCTGCCCTCCGAGCTCATCATGCCGTTCGCGGGCTACCTGGTGTTCCAGGGCAAGCTCAGCCTGTGGGGCGTGGCCCTGGCGGGCGCCGTGGGCTGCGTGCTGGGCTCGCTGGCGGCCTACTACGTGGGGCTCCTGGGCGGGCGTCCGCTGGTGGTGAAGTACGGCCGCTACCTGTTCATCTCGCCCCAGGACATCGAGATGGGTGACCGCTGGTTCGCCCGTTACGGCGAGGCCATCATCTTCGTGGGCCGGCTGCTGCCGGTGGTGCGCACATTCATCGCGTTCCCGGCGGGGGTGGCGCGCATGCACCTGGGCAAGTTCGTGGCCTATACCTTCGTGGGTTCGCTGATCTGGTGCTGGGGCCTGGCCTGGATAGGCCGTGCCTTGGGAGAGCATTGGGACACCCTGGGGGCCTGGTTCCACCGCTTCGATGCGGTCATCGGCGCCCTGATCGTCTTGGCCGCCGCCTGGTGGATCCGCCGGCACTTCAAGCACCTCAAGGCCGGGCGAGGTCAGGCTTGACGTAATCCCCTGGATATCAGATAGTTATCCCATAGCGCCGATTTGAGTCTCAGCTTGCGGGCGCTCTATAAATGCAGCTAAAGCGGGCTCTCTGGAACCTGCTTTAGCCCCACCCGAAAGGTGGTCAAGCTAAGCAGGTTTTTCGTTTTCCGGACCCACGGACGGGCGCGGAGGGCGGAAAGAGGCATGCACCATCGCCGTTTATGACAACTTGCAGGGCGATACGGCACCCGTGAAGGGGGCCGACTGCTAAAGCGTCTGGAGCGCACGAGCCGAGATGAACTCCCTCACCACTGCCTGGGACCGGCGGGCTTTCCCCACCACCCCCGGTGTCTCCTTCGAATTCTTCCCGCCCGGCACGCCCGAGATGGAGAAGAAGCTGTGGCAGGCCCTGGAGCGCCTCGCGCCCCTGGCTCCGCGCTTCGTCTCAGTCACCTACGGCGCCGGCGGCTCGACCCGCGAGCGCACACACGAGACGGTGGTCGCGATCCAGCGACGGCTGGGCCTGCGGCCCGCCGCGCACCTCACCTGCGTCGGCGCGAGCCGCGAGGAGATCGAAAGGGTGGCGCGCCGCTATTGGCAGGCCGGCGTGCGCCACATCGTCGCGCTGCGCGGTGACGCGCCTGAAGGCGAGCACTTCCAGCCGCATCCTGAGGGCTACGCCAGCGCCGCCGAGCTCGTGGCGGGGCTGAAGCGCGTGGCGGACTTCGAGATCAGCGTGGCGGCCCATCCGGAGGTGCATCCGGAGGCGGTCTCGCCGCAGGCGGACCTGGATAACCTCAAGCGCAAGATGGAGGCGGGCGCCACCCGCGCCATCACCCAGTACTTCTTCGACGTGGAGGTGTTCCTGCGCTTCCGCGACCGGCTCGCCTCCGCCGGCATCGGGCTACCGGTGATCCCCGGCATCCTGCCGGTGACCAACTACGCGCAGGTGAAGAAGTTCAGCCTGCGTTGCGGTGCCAGCGTGCCGCGCTGGCTGGCGGACATCTTCGAGGACGTGGATGACGACCCGGAGACCCGCAAGCTGGTGGCTGCCCACGTGGCCGGCGAGCAGTGCCGCCTGTTGCAGGCGGAGGGCGTGCAGGAGTTCCATTTCTATACGCTCAACCGCCCCGAGCTCGCGCGCGCCATCTGCCGGCTGCTGGGCATCAAGCCCGCGGTGCCGGCGCCCGAGCCGCTGGCGGTCAACGCCCGCTGATATCCATGGATTGTCGCAGCGAACTCGAACGGCTCCTCAAGGAGCGCCTCCTGGTGCTGGACGGTGCCATGGGCACCATGATCCAGGCCCATCCCCTCGAGGAGGCGGATTTCCGGGGTGAGCGCTTCAAGAACCATCCGAAGCCCCTCAAGGGCAACAACGACCTCCTGACGCTCACGCGCCCCGACATCATCGCCGGCATCCACCGCGCCTACCTCGAGGCGGGCGCGGACATCCTCGAGACCAACACCTTCAACTCCACCGCCATATCGCAGGCGGACTATGGCACCGAGGCCCTAGCCTATGAGCTGAACCGCGAGGGCGCGCGTCTCGCCAAGCAGGAGACCGCGGCCATCGGCAAGCGGGACGGCCAGCGCCGCTTCGTGGCGGGCATCCTGGGCCCTACCAACCGCACGGCGTCCATGTCGCCGGACGTGAACGACCCGGGCTTCCGCAACGTCAGCTTCGACGAACTCAAGGCTGCCTACGCGGACGCGGTGCGGGGTCTCCTGGACGGCGGCGCGGACCTCCTGATGGTGGAGACCATCTTCGACACCCTGAACTGCAAGGCTGCGCTCATCGCGATCCAGGAGCACTTCGAGCGTGCCGGCACCGAGGTGCCGGTGATGATCTCCGCCACCATCACCGACCTCTCGGGCCGCACCCTCTCGGGCCAGACCGTGGAGGCGTTCTGGAACTCCGTGCGTCACGTGAAGCCCTTCAGCATCGGGCTCAACTGTGCGCTCGGTGCCGATCAGCTCCGGCCCTACGTGCAGGAACTGGCGAAGCTCGCGGACTGCCACGTGAGTGCCCACCCCAACGCCGGCCTGCCCAACGCCTTCGGCGGTTACGACGAGACCCCCGAGCACATGGCCCATCAGCTGGGCGGCTGGGCCGAGGAGGGGAACGTGGACATCGTGGGCGGCTGCTGCGGCACCACTCCCGAGCACATCCGCGCCATCAAGGCCGCCATCGCCGGGCACAGGCCGCCGGAGCGCGATCCCGCCGCGCCGGGCTGCCGGCTCGCGGGCCTGGAGGCCTGCAACATCCTGCCCGGCAGCCTGTTCGTGAACGTGGGTGAACGCACCAACGTCACCGGCTCCGCCAAGTTCAAGAAGCTGGTGCTGGCGGGGGACTATCCCGCGGCACTGGAAGTGGCGCGGGATCAGGTGCAGAACGGTGCCCAGGTGGTGGACGTGAACATGGACGAGGGCCTGCTGGACGGCAAGGCCGCCATGGTGCGCTTCCTCTCGCTGCTCGCCGCCGAGCCGGACATCGCGCGGGTGCCGGTCATGCTCGATTCCTCCCGCTGGGAGATCATCGAGGCGGGTCTGAAGTGCGTGCAGGGCAAATGCGTCGTCAACTCCATCAGCCTCAAGGAGGGCGAGGCCTCGTTCCTGGAGCAGGCGCGCCTCGCGCGCCGCCACGGCGCCGCGGTGGTGGTGATGGCCTTCGACGAGCAGGGCCAGGCGGACACCCTCGAGAAGCGTGTGGCGGTATGCGAGCGGGCCTATCGGATCCTGACGGAGAAGCTCGGGTTCCCGCCGCAGGACATCATCTTCGATCCCAACATCTTCGCGGTGGGCACCGGCATCGAGGCCCATGCCCGCTATGCGCTGGACTACATAGACGCGGTGCGGGAGATCAAGCGCCGGCTGCCGGGCGTCTTGGTGAGCGGCGGCGTCAGCAACGTGTCCTTCGCATTCCGTGGCAACGACAAGGTGCGGGAGGCCATGCACGCGGCCTTCCTGTACCACGCGATCAAGGCCGGCATGGACATGGGCATCGTCAACGCGGGCCAGCTCGCGGTGTACGAGGAGATACCCAAAGACCTCCTGGAGCATGTGGAAGACGTGCTGCTGGACCGGCGTCCGGACGCCACCGAGCGGCTCATGAGCTTCGCCGCGACCCTGGACAAGGGCGGCACGAAACAGGTGCAGGACCTGGCCTGGCGCGGCTGGCCCGTGGAGGAGCGCCTCAAGCACGCCCTGGTGCAGGGTATCGCAGACTATATAGATGAGGACACCGAGGAGGCGCGGCTCAAGGCCAAGCGGCCCCTGGACGTGATCGAAGGCCCTCTCATGGCGGGCATGGACGTGGTGGGCGAGCTGTTCGGCACGGGCCGCATGTTCCTGCCCCAGGTGGTGAAGTCCGCCCGGGTCATGAAGAAGTCGGTGGCCTGGCTCACGCCGTACATCGAGGCCGAGAAACAGGACGGCGTGCGCCCCAAGGGCCGCATCCTCATGGCCACCGTGAAGGGCGACGTGCACGACATCGGCAAGAACATCGTCGGCATCGTGCTGCAGTGCAACAACTACGAGGTGCTGGACCTGGGGGTGATGGTCCCGGCCCAGAAGATCCTGGAGACTGCCAGGGAGCGGCAGGTGGACCTCATCGGTCTCTCGGGCCTCATCACGCCTTCCCTGGATGAGATGGTGCATGTGGCACGGGAGATGCAACGGGACAACTTCAGCATCCCGCTCATGATCGGCGGCGCCACCACCTCCCGCACCCACACCGCGGTGCGCATCGCGCCCCAGTACCAGGGCGCAGTCACCCACGTGAAGGATGCCTCCCGCGCCGTGAGCGTGGCCTCGTCCCTGCTGGGCGAGGGCAGTGCTTCCGTCATCCAGGCCATCCAGGCCGAGTACGCCGGGCTGCGCGCCGAGTATGCGGGCCGCAACAGCGAGGACCGCTGGCTCAGCCTCACGGCGGCCCGGGCCAACCGCATCCCCGTGGAATGGCGCTCGTACCAGCCGCCCCGTCCGCGGCAGCTTGGCATCCAGACCCTGGACGACTTCCCGCTGGAGGAACTGCGTCCTTATATAGACTGGACGCCGTTCTTCCACGCTTGGCAGCTCAAGGGCAGCTACCCCAGGATCCTGGACGATCCGGAGAAGGGGGAGACCGCGCGCCGCCTGCTGGCGGATGCGAACGCCATGCTGGACCAGATCATCGCCGAGCGCTGGCTCCAGGCGCGGGCCGTGTATGGCCTGTTCCCCGCCAATGCCGAAGGCGATGACGTAGCGGTGTTCAAGGGCACGGACCGCGGCGAGCGGCATGCCACCTTCCATTTCCTGCGCCAGCAGCAGCAGAAGCCCGCCGGCAAGCCCAACCGCTGCCTCGCGGATTACGTGGCGCCGGCGGACAGCGGCAAGGAGGACTACCTCGGCGGTTTCGCCGTGACCACCGGCCTCGGGATCGAGGCGCGGGTGAAGGCCTTCGAGGCGGATCACGACGACTACAGCGCGATCCTGCTCAAGGCCCTGGCGGACCGGCTGGCGGAAGCCTTCGCCGAGTGGCTGCACCGGAAGGTGCGGCGCGAGTCCTGGGGCTACGCATCTGCCGAGGGTCTCGACAACGATGCGCTGATCCGCGAGGAATACGCCGGCATCCGTCCGGCCCCGGGCTACCCCGCCTGCCCCGAGCACACCGAGAAGGGCATCCTGTGGCAGCTCTTGGACGCGGAGCGGCGCGCCGGCATCCAGCTCACCGAGCACTACGCCATGTGGCCGGCGGCGGCCGTGAGCGGTTTTTACTTTTCCCATCCCGAGTCCCATTACTTCGCCGTGGGCCGCATCAACCGCGACCAGGTGGAGGACTACGCCCGCCGCAAGGGCATGGACATCACCACCGCGGAGCGCTGGCTGGCGCCGAACCTGGGATACACACCCTGAGGACTTGGAAGCCCGGGACGGGGTAATATCTGCGCCATGCGCATCCGGCGCACCGGACATCACGGATATCCCAGGAGACTGACATGAACCGATATCTCGCCACCGCCGCGGGCGGCCTGCTCGCCCTGACCGTCACCCTCGCCTGGGCCGCGCCGGCTGCTGCCCCCAAGTCCGCCGAACCCAAGGCTCCGGCGGTGAAGACCGCCGCGCCGGCACCCGCCAGCGATGCGAAGGCCAATGACTGCGGCAAGCAGATGGGCCACAAGAAGAAAGCCAAGCACAAGGCCATGGCCAAGGTGGGCAAGAAGGATCCGAAGCAGGCCAAGGCTCACAAGCACAAGGCCAACCCCTGCCAGGACGCTCCCAAGCCGGCCACCAAGGCCGCATCCAAGCCTCCCGCGAAGCCCGCGACTACGACTCCGCCGCGCTGACCTGGAAATGCGCGCGGATGCGTTGACAGTCCCGCAGGCCGGGACTAGCATCCGCGCCAATCCAGTCACGAGAGGCCCCGAAGTGGGCAGTAGCTGTAAAAGACAGTTCCCTTCCCGCCACGGTGGCGCCTCGCGCGACTGACCTCTCCCCTGAGGCCGCGCAGACCCTCCCATGCGGAAGGGTAGCGCGGCCGGTTCCCGACAAGCTTCACTGCATGACCGGACGGCCGCGGACGTGATCTGGACGTTCGCGCACCCTCCGGTGCGTCATGGCCTTTCGACAAGGTGCAGGTGAGGCGTGGCCTTCGACAGACTCAGTGGACTCTTGCGCGGCGGCGGCGACCCCCAGGGGGAGCGCAGCGGGCGCGTGTCCGCGCGCCTGGCCGAGGTCAGCCGCATGGCGGCGGACGACACCTTCGACGAGTTCCACACCGGCATCCAGGGTCTGGCGGAGACGGATGCCGAAGAGCGCTTGGCGGAGCACGGCCCCAACGCCGTGGTCATGGAACCCGAGCGCAGTTTCCTCTACCAGCTGGCGGCGCGCCTCGCCAACCCGCTCAACGTGCTGCTCATCGTGCTGGCGGCGGTCTCGGCGGTGACCCACGACCTGGACGGCGCCGTCATCATCACCTTCATGGTGGTGCTGTCGGTGGGGTTGTCCTGGGTGCAGGAAGCCCGTTCCGACGCCGCCGCCGAGAAGCTGCGGTCCATGGTCAAGACCACCGCCACCGTGCTGCGCCGCGAGGAGGTGGAGGAGGAGGGCGAGCCGGAGGAGGACGCGGGCGGCCGGCCGCGGGTCGCCTACCGCGCGCTGCGCAAGCAGGTGCCCCTGGACGAGCTGGTGCCTGGCGACCTGGTGCAGCTCTCCGCCGGCGACATGATCCCGGCAGACGTGCGGCTGCTCTCCGCCAAGGACCTGTTCGTCAACCAGTCGGCCCTGACCGGCGAGTCCTTGCCGGTGGAGAAGCGCGCCAGCGCCGTGGAGCAGGCTGCCGGCAGCCCGCTGGACTTGCCGAACCTCTGCTTCATGGGCACCAACGTGGTCAGCGGCACCGCCATCGCGCTGGTGGTGATGACCGGCACCGATACCTATTTCGGGTCTCTCGCCGGCACCCTCGGCCACGAACGGGTGCAGACCAGCTTCGACAAGGGCGTCCACCGGTTCACCTGGCTCATGATCAAGTTCATGGCGGTGATGGTGCCGCTGGTGTTCCTCATCAACGGACTCACCAAGCACGCCTGGGGCGATGCCTTCCTGTTCGCCATGGCGGTGGCGGTGGGCCTCACCCCCGAGATGCTGCCGGTGATCCTGAGCAGCAACCTCGCCAAGGGTGCGCTCGTGATGTCGCGCCACAAGGTCATCGTCAAGCGGCTCAGCTCCATCCAGAACTTCGGCGCCATGGACGTGCTGTGCACCGACAAGACCGGCACCCTGACCCAGGACAAGGTGTTCCTGGAGAAGCACGTGGACATCCACGGCGTCGAGAGCGAGCGGGTCCTGGAGTTCGCCTTCCTCAACAGCTACTACCAGTCCGGCCTGCGCAACCTGCTGGACGTGGCGGTGCTGGAGAAGGTCGAGATGTACGCCGACCTGCACCCGGAGGAGAACTACCGCAAGGTGGACGAGATCCCCTTCGACTTCCAGCGCCGCCGCATGTCGGTGGTGGTGGAGGAAGAGGAGGAGCGGCACGTCATCATCTGCAAGGGCGCGGTGGAGGAGATCTTCAGCATCTGCACCCACGCCGAGATCGAGGGCGAGACCGAGCCGCTGGTCCCGGATGACCTGGTGCGCATCCGCGACGTGACCCTGGCGCTCAACGAGGATGGTTTCCGCGTCATCGCCGTGGCCTACCGCGAGACCATCGAGCCCAAGCGTGCCTACGGCGTCGCGGACGAGCAGGGCATGACGCTGCTCGGCTACATCGCGTTCCTGGACCCGCCCAAGGAGAGCGCCGGCCAGGCCATCGCCCGGCTAAACCAGCATGGCGTGGCGGTGAAGGTGCTCACCGGCGACAACGATACCGTGGCGCGCAAGATCTGTTCCGAGGTGGGGCTCGAGGTCTCCCACATCCTGCTGGGCCGGGACCTGGAGCAGATGGACGACGCGGCGCTGGCGGAGGCCGCCGAGACGACCTCACTCTTCGCCAAGCTCTCGCCGCAGCAGAAGGCGCGGGTGATCCGCGCGCTGCACCGCAGAGGCCACGTGGTGGGGTTCCTGGGCGACGGCATCAACGACGGCCCGGCGCTCAAGGCCGCTGACGTCGGCATTTCGGTGGATACGGCGGTGGACATCGCCAAGGAGTCGGCCGACATCATCCTGCTGGAGAAGAACCTGCTGGTGCTGGAGCAGGGCGTGCTGGAGGGCCGCAAGGTCTTCGGCAACATCCTCAAGTACATCCGCATGAGCGCGAGCTCGAACTTCGGCAACATGGTGAGCGTGGTGGTGGGGAGCCTGTTCCTGCCGTTCGTGCCCATGGCGCCCATCCAGGTGCTGGTGAACACGCTGCTCTACGACTTCTCCCAGACCGCCATGACGACGGACAACGTGGACCCGGAGTACCTGGAGAAGCCGCGGCGCTGGGATCTCGAGACCATCAGGCAGTACATGCTGCGCATCGGACCCGTGAGCTCGGTGTTCGACTTCATCACCTTCTTCGTGCTCATCTGGTTCTTCGGTGCCTTGCACGATGAGAAGCTGTTCCAGAGCGGCTGGTTCGTGGAATCCATCGTGAGCCAGACGCTGATCGTGCATGTGATCCGCACCGGCAAGGTGCCGTTCCTGCAGAGCTGGCCGAGCTTGCCGCTCCTGCTCACCACTGTCCTGGTCTGCCTGGTGGGCCTGTGGCTGCCGTTCAGCGGCCTCGCCCGCGGCTTCGGCATGGTGCCGGTGCCGCTGCCGTTCCTGTTGGTGATGCCGCTGATCGTGGTGGGCTACGTGGCCCTCACCCAGTGGTCGAAGTCGCACCTCATCCGCCGCTTCGGTCTGGACTGAAAGCTGCCTCAGGAGCTGCTGCGCTCGGCAGGGCGTTGTCTGTAGCAGGGACGCATACGTGCCGCGGAACACAGGGATGTGCGAGAGCGGCAGTGCGAGGACTCGCCTAGCCCCATTTCGCTGCGCTTTCCTGCTCCGCGAAATGCCGGGCGGGCATCCTGCCCGCCCGTGCAGCGCATGCGCTGCACCTTCGCTCTACACTCCTGAGATATTTTTTGGCTAAAAAAGCCCCACCGGAACACTCAGGTAAGGCTGTTGTCCGGCCCGGGACAATCCGGATGCCCCGGCTGTCATATTTATGCCATATTCCCCCCCTAGACTGCCCCGACCAGACAGGCGGGGAGGCCGGCGGGGGTGTCCTAAAGGGGCGCCGCTACCGGTGCAGCGGTGTTGTCAGAAGAAACCATAGAGACGGGAAGCCGGACCGTGAGCGGCAACACGCACAACACACGCTGGCGGGACAACGCCGCTGACATGGTGTTCAAGGGGGTCACCCAGCTCGCCGCGCTCACGGTGCTGGGGCTGATCCTGGCCATCATCGGCCTGCTCATCTTCAAGGCCTGGCCGGCGTTCCACACCTTCGGCTTCAAGTTCTTCACCAGCACCGAGTGGGACCCGGTCAGCGACCAGTACTCGGCGCTCACCTCCATCTACGGCACCCTGGTGACCTCGGCCATCGCGCTCATCATCGCCGTGCCGGTGAGCTTCGGCATCGCGCTCTTCGTCACCGAACTCGCGCCGGCCTGGCTGCGCCGCCCGGTGAGCACCGCGGTGGAACTGCTCGCCGCCATCCCCAGCATCATCTACGGCATGTGGGGCCTGTTCGTGTTCGCGCCGCTGTTCGCGGAGAAGGTCCAGCCCTGGATAACCGCGCACCTCGGCAAGTGGCCGCTCATCGGCAGCCTGTTCCAGGGCCCGCCCATCGGCATCGGCGTGTTTACCGCCGGCCTCATCCTCGCCATCATGGTCATCCCGTTCGTGACCTCGGTGATGCGCGACGTGTTCGACGTGGTGCCGCTGGTGCTCAAGGAGTCCGCCTATGGCATCGGCTGCACCACCTGGGAGGTGATGTGGCGCGTGGTGCTGCCCTACACCCGCGTCGGCGTGGTGGGCGGCATCATGCTGGGCCTGGGCCGCGCGCTCGGCGAGACCATGGCCGTGACCTTCGTCATCGGCAACAGTCATGACATCAGCAAGGCCCTGTTCATGCCGGGCAACACCATCTCCTCGACGCTCGCCAACGAGTTCTCCGAGGCGGTGGGCGAGAAGTACACCTCCTCGCTGATCGCCCTCGGCCTCATCCTGTTCCTGGTCACGTTCGTGGTGCTGGCCATCGCCAAGCTGCTGCTCATCCGGGTCGCGGCGCGCGAGGGGGCGAAGACGTGATCCAGCACAACAGCCGCCGCTACCTGTTCCGCCGCACCCTCAACGTGTTCAACCTGGGCATGTCCATGGTCGCCACGGTGTTCGGCCTGTTCTGGCTGGCCTGGCTGCTGTGGACGCTGGTGAGCCACGGCCTGCACAGCATCAACGTCGAGCTGTTCACCCTCGACACGCCGCCGCCGGGCGCCGAGGGCGGCATGGCCAACGCCATGATCGGCTCGCTGCTCCTGACCGCGGTGGGGGTGGGGCTGGGCACGCCGGTCGGGCTCATGGCCGGCACCTGGCTCGCCGAGTACGGCCGCGCCAACCGCATGGCCTCGGTGATCCGCTTCGTCAACGACATCCTGCTGTCGGCGCCCTCCATCGTCATCGGCGTGTTCGTCTACGGCGTCGCGGTGGGGCCGCTCGGGCACTTCTCCGGCTGGGCCGGCGGGCTCTCGCTCGCCATCATCATGCTGCCGGTGGTGCTGCGCACCACCGAGGACATGATGCGGCTGGTGCCGGACCAGATGCGCGAGGCCGCCGCCGCCCTGGGCGCGCCGCGCTGGAAGGTCACGGTGTTCATCGTGCACCGCGCGTCGCTGGCCGGCATGCTCACAGGCGTGATCCTCGGCATCGCCCGCATCAGCGGCGAGACCGCGCCGCTCCTGTTCACCGCGCTCAACAACCAGTTCCGCAGCACCGACATGTCGCAGCCCATGGCGAACCTGCCGGTGATGATCTTCCAGTTCGCCATGAGCCCCTACGAGGGCTGGCAGCACCTGGCCTGGGCGGGTGCGCTGATGATCACCACCGCGATCCTGGTGCTCAGCATCGCGGCCCGTCTCCTGCTGCGCTCCAATTCATTCGGGAAATGACCTCATGAGCTCGCCCCGCATCGACAACGCCAAGATCGACATCCGCAAGCTGGACTTCTACTACGGGAAGTTCCATGCCCTGCACGGCATCGATCTGCAGATCCCCGAGAAGCAGGTGACCGCCTTCATCGGCCCCTCCGGCTGCGGCAAGTCCACGCTGCTGCGCACCATGAACCGGATCTACGAGCTGTACCCCGAGCAGCGCGCCACCGGCGAGGTGATCCTCGACGGCGGCAACATCCTCGCCACCGGGCAGGACCTCAACCTCCTGCGCGCCAAGGTCGGCATGGTGTTCCAGAAGCCGACGCCGTTCCCCATGTCGGTGTACGAGAACATCGCGTTCGGCGTGCGCCTGTATGAGAAGGTGCCGCGCAACGAGATGGACGAGCGGGTCGAGTGGGCGCTGCGCAAGGCGGCGCTGTGGGACGAGGTCAAGGACAAGCAGCACCAGGGCGGCACCCGCCTCTCCGGCGGCCAGCAGCAGCGCCTGTGCATCGCCCGCGCCATCGCGGTCAAGCCGGAGGTGCTGCTCCTGGACGAGCCGGCCTCTGCGCTGGACCCCATCTCCACCCTCAAGGTGGAGGAGCTGATCGCCGAACTCAAGAAGGACTACACCATCGTCATCGTCACCCACAACATGCAGCAGGCGGCGCGCGTGTCGGATTACACCGCCTTCATGTACCTGGGGGACCTCATCGAGTTCGCCGACACCAGCACGCTCTTCACCAACCCGGCCCGGAAGCAGACCGAAGACTACATCACCGGAAGGTACGGCTAGTTCTTATCAAGCCTTTTTAGAGCGTGACGAGCGAAGGTAGAGCAAGGCGCGCGAGGCGAGCACCTGGAGCGTACTCTTTAGTACGTGAGGAGTGCGAGCCGAAGCGCAACGCAGCTATATCGAGCGCAGTAGCTCTAAAACGGCTTGGAAAAGAAAAAGGGCGCGGTTTTAACCGCGCCCTTTTTTAATCCCGAAAAGCCCGGGATTACTTGTTGCCACCGGTCGAGGCAGCCGGAGCGGCATCCTTCGACTTCTTGTGGCTCTTGTGCTTGTGCTTGCTGGACTTCTTGTGCCCGCTCTTCGCCGGGGCCGCAGCCGGGGCGGCCTTGGCGGTGGAAGCGGCCGGGGCAGCCGGGGCGGCGGCCGGGGCAGCGGCGAAGCTCACGCCGGCGAAGGCCAGCAGGGAGGCGGCGAGGACGCTGATGACGATCTGACGCTTCATTCTGAGTACTCCATTGCTGTGTGAGTGGATACCTGAAGGTTTTGCAAAACCTGACCCCAAGTCCAGGTGGTGTCCGGCTCTACGGCCGGATCCTCGAAAGCCCCAGGGCTGACACTTTCTGTCGGGGCTATAACGCCTCCTGGGTGGACGGGTTGACGCTGCCAGGGGGCTGATTTCCCGGGGGGTATCCTGCGGGCGGGCTGGCATAATACGTGCCGATGACCAGGAAAATACCCGTATCCGAGCTCAGCCTGGGCATGTACGTGACCGAGCTGGACCGTCCCTGGCTGGAGAGCCCCTTCCTGTTCCAGGGCTTCGCCATCGAGTCCCCGGACCAGCTCTCCGCCCTCCAGGAGTGCTGCCAGTACGTGTTCGTGGACGAGGCCCGGGTCCTGGGCGGCCCGGCCGAGCCGGGGGAAGGGGCCGCGGCGGACCTCACCCTGCCGGGCATCAAGGAGACCCCCGAGCGCAGCGGTTTCCGGCTGGCGGTACGCCGGGTGCTGGACTACCGCCAGAAGCTCTACCCCCACCTGCAGCGGGTCATGGACGATGCCCGCCTGGGCAAGCTCATGGATGCCCGCGAGACCCGCGCCATGGTGCAGCAGCTCGTGGAGCTGGTGGCGGTGAATCCCCAGGCGGCGCTCTGGCTCACGAACCTCAAGGACCGCCACGCCCACACCGCCGACCACTGCTTCAACACCGCGGTGCTGGCGGTAGCCTTCGGCTCCCATCTCGGCATGCCCAAGGACACCCTGGAACAGGTGGGCCTGGGGGCGCTGCTTCACGACGTGGGCAAGATGCGCACGCCAGTCACCATCCTCGACAAGCCGGGCGTGCTCACCGAGGACGAGTTCGACATCCTCAAGAAGCACCCGGGTGACGGCTACCAGATGCTGCGCAAGCAGGGCGGCTTCCCGCCGCTGGCGCTGGAGGTAGTGCATCTGCACCATGAGCGCATCGGCGGGCAGGGCTACCCCTTCAGCCTCAAGGGCGAGGAGATCCCCCTGCATGTGCGGGTGGTGGCGGTGGCGGAGGTCTACGATGACATCAGCAGCGACCGTGTCTACCACGAAGGCATCCCCGCCGCGAACTGCCTCAACATGATGTTCCATTGGGCGCCGCGCGACTTCGGCGAGGACCTGATGCAGGAGTTCATCCGCTGCATCGGCATCTATCCCATCGGCAGCCTGGTGGAGCTCAACACCGGCGCGCTCGGCATCGTCATGTCCAGCAACCCCGACAGCCGGCTCAAACCCGTGGTGATGTTGGTGCGGGACAGGGAAGGGCGCCCGTACCGGCGCAGGCCGCTGCTCAACCTGGCGGCGCCCGGCATCCACGACGGCGGCTTCTCCTGGCGCGTGGAGCGGGTGGTGGATTGCAAGGATTACGACATCGACCCGGCGCGGATCGCGCAGATGGAGGCGCGCCTGTGAGCCGCGAGACCCAGATATTCCTGAGCAACGGCCTGATGCTGGACGCCACCGAGTTCCAGTTCAGCTTCGTGCGCAGCTCAGGCCCCGGCGGCCAGAACGTGAACAAGGTGGCGAGCGCGGTAGAACTGCGCTGGGACCTGCGCAAGAGCATCTACCTGCCGGTGGGGGTGCGCCTGAGGCTCGAGGCCCTGGCGGGCTCGCGGGTCACGGACGAGGGCGTGCTCATCATCCAGGCCCAGCGCCACCGCACCCAGGAGCGCAACCGTGCCGACGCCTTGGAGCGCCTCGTCGCCCTCGTGGAGCAGGCGCTGCATCCGCCCAAGCCGCGCAAGAAGACCAAGCCCTCCAAGGGCTCCAAGCGCCGGCGTCTCGAGGGCAAGAAGCGCCAGGGTGACAAGAAGCGCCTTCGCAGCAAGAGCTACGACTAGAAAAAGAAAACCCGGCGTAAGCCGGGTTTTCCGTTCTAGCGGGATTCCCACCACTTAATGCAATGGCATCTCCATGCCACGCGAGCCCATCGCTCCCACCTTGTCGGAATGGGCTTGAGCCGCCGCCGAGGTGACGCCGGTCTTCAGCGCCAGCCACAGCATGGCGGGGCTGAACAGCGTCACGAGCAGCATGCCGGTGAAGAAGCCGAAAGTGTCGTTGCCGCCCATGCCGCTGGCGGAGGGCCCGAGGTAGCTGATCAGCCACATGCCGGCGAAGTAGGGCAGCAGCCACCAGGCGTGCTGCCAGCCGAGGCTCGAGGCGGGCAGCCGCTTCACCAGGAGGTGCCACACCAGCAGGAAGGCCACGTAGCCGCCTACCAGCACGAACAGCACGCTCATCACGTAGTTGCCGGTCCAGTAGATGATCCAGTTGGAGGCGATGAACGCGATCATCGAGACCGCGGCGGAGCCCTTCAGGCGGAACGGGCGCTCCGCGCCGGGCAGGATCTTGCGCAGGTGCAGCAGGATCACCGGGCCGATGGCGTAGGAGAGCACGGTGATGGAGGACACCGCAGAGACCAGCTTGGACCAGGACGGGAATGGGAAGAAGAACGCGGCGCCGAAGATGTAGGTGGCGATCAGGGCGATCCAGGGCACGCCCCAGCGGTTGAGCTTGGCCACGTGGGAGGGGGCGCCGCCCATCTCGCCGGCAGCCATCAGGATGCGCGGGCTGCCGGTGATGTAGATGAACGCGGTGCCGAGCGGCGATACCACCGCGTCGAAGTACAGAACCGAGGCCCACCACAGCGCACCGACGGCGGTGAGGATGGCGGCCAGGGGACCGAACATGCCGGCGAAGTGCAGCTGCGGCCAGCCGGAGCTGATGTCGTTGGGGTCCAGTGCCACGATGAAAGCGTACTGCAGGCCCAGGTAGATGATGAGGGCGATCACCACCGAGCCGATCAGAGCGATGGGCACGTACTTGCCTGGGTTGCGGGTCTCGCCGGCGAGGGCGATAGCCTGCTGGAAGCCCAGGAAGCTGAAGATGATGCCGGCGGTGCCGACGGCGGTGAAGATGCCGCTGGTGGGCGTGCTCTGCAGCTGCGCGGTCATGTTCTCCGGGTGGAAGGAATAAGCCACGAGGATGAAGATGGTGACCACCGGCACCAGCACTTTCCACCAGGTGGTCACGCTGTTGATGGCGATGACCCAGCGGATGGCCATGAAGTTCAGGGCCACCACCAGCGCCAGCATGATCAGCGAACTCACCGTGCCGAGCGGCGTGAGCAGGCCGCCGGCATCCAGGAAGTGCCCCATGCCGAGGAAGCCCGACGGGGGCAGCAGGGTGTTCATGTAGGTCAGCACCGCGATGACTTCCACCGGCGGCACCGAGACGAATGCCAGGAACAGCACCCAGCTCCAGATCTTGCCCAGCATGTCGCCGTGGCTCACGTGCACCATGTGCACCAGCGCGCCGGAATTCGGGAACATGGTGGAGAGTTCGGCGAACACGAACGCCAGGAACAGCACCGCGGTGGCACCGATGGTCCAGGAGGCCATGCTGAAGGGGCCCGCCTGCATGGAGGCATTGAGCGCGCCGAACAGCCAGCCGGAGCCGATGATGCTGCCCAGGCTGGCATACAGGAGTCCGATCACACCGGCTTCGCGTCGGACCTTGTCGGGAGCTGTCATTGCGCGGGACCCCTATATCGGTTTGATGGAGCCCCAGGCCGTGCGGCGCGGGGACCCGGCGATATTAGATGAGGCGGGAGGGCAGGACAACCGGCAGGGGATCAGTGCAGGGAGCGTCCATCCCCCGGCCCGACGAACTGCGTCAGCCGGAGCAGGTCCGGCGAGACCGGCGCCCCGCCGCCCAGGATGGTGACCCCGTCCGGGTGATCGAGCTGCACCGAGAGCACGCGGCGGCCGGCGAGGGTGGCACGGCCCTGCCAGCGGTCCTGGCCGGTGCCGCTGAACTCGAAGCCGTAGATGCGGGTGAACTCGGGCCAGCCGGAGGCGCCCCGGCCCAGGCTCAGGCGGGTGAGCACGACGCTCTCGTCCAGGAACTGCACCTTGAGCTCGCGGCACAGCCGCGCGCAGGTCGCCACCATGCGCTCGCGGGCCCGCAGGCTGTCGTTCCAGAACAGGAAGCCCGCCGCCGCCGCGAGTAGCAGCAGGATGGCCACACCGGTGCCGCCCGCATCTAGGTACATGGGTGAGAGTCTACGCCAGGCTGACGCGGTTGCGGCCGGCGTGCTTGGCATCGTAGAGCGCCTTGTCGGCCGCCTTGAGCACGGTCCAGGGCTCGTTCAGGCTGTCGCCGTGCTGGGCTGCGCCGATGCTGACGGTGATGGAGAGCATATCCGGCTGGTTCTCGCCGGGTCCCGTATCCTCGCTGCGCCGCCCACCATGGCGCAGGTCGAAGCGGCAGGCCTCGATGTCGGCGCGCACCGTCTCCAGTTCCTGCGACACCTCATCCAGCCCGCGTCCCCCGTAGAGCAGGCAGAACTCCTCGCCGCCGTAGCGGAACGGCCGGCCCGCGAGCGCCGGCTGCTGCAGGCGTGAGGCCACGAAACGCAGTACCTGGTCGCCCACGTCGTGGCCGTAGCGGTCGTTGAAGAGCTTGAAGTGGTCCACGTCCACCATGGCGATGGCATAGCGCCCGCCGAGCTGGCGCATCTGCTCCTCCAGTGCGCGCCGCCCCGGCAGGCCCGTCAGCTCGTCGAGGTAGGCCATGCTCCAGGAACCCTGGATCACCGCGTAGCCGAAGCCCAGGCCCGCCGCGCCCAGGAACAACGCGCCCCAGGCCAGCGGCGCGCCATGCAGCACCGGCACCGCCATCGCCAGCGCCAGGAAGAACGCGGCGCTCTCGGCGTCGTGCTTGCGCAGCAGCTGGTCGTTGAGCCAGACGAGGCCGAGCCCGGTGGCGAGCAGCGCGGGCTGGGTCACGGCGCTGTGGTTGAGGAAGGAGAGATGCACGAACTGCACGTGCAGCGCCCGCGCCAGCAGCAGGCTCGGGAATGCCGCCATCGCCCACAGCGCCAGCGCCTCGCCGGCCAGGACTCCGAACCAAAGGCCGCCATAGCGGCTGAACACGCCGCGTTCCGGGATGCAGGCGAACACCAGCACGTCCAGCGGCAGGAACAGGTTGAGGCCGCCGCTCAGCACCGCGTGGGTGAGCGGATCCGCGGTGCGGCTGAGCGCGAACACGCCCACGTAGGCGGCGAGCAGCGTGAGCAGGGCGAAGAACATGCGGCTGCGGTTGAACTGGGCGGAGAGGCCGAGCGCCGCCAGCAGGACCGTGCCGACGGAGAGCTCCACCGCGAGCTGGCCCGGGCGGGGGAAGGAGGTGACCTGCACCGCCAGGAGCGCCGCCAGCATGAACACGATCAGCTCTGGCAGCAGCGTATATAGGACGCCGATGAATATCTTCATATGGGATCCCGGGACGCCACCTGCGGCGTCCTGAGCCTGCTCAGCCTTGCACCTGCATCTGGTCGTGGACCTCGTGCACGCCCGGCACGTACCAGCAGTCGTAGATCGCCATGCGGCGCTGCTCGTCGCTGTGCACCGCTCCGCGCAACGTCACCTCGCGGTCACGGGTGCGTACGTCGATGCTCTCGGCGTGCAGCAACGGGTCCTTCTCCAGCACCATGCGCACCGCGTCGGAGACCTCGTCGTCGTTGTCCTTCTCGGCCGGGCGGACCCGGATGTGGTTGTGCACGTCGCAGCTGCCCGGCACCCACCAGGCGATGACCTCCGCCAGGCGCCGGTGCGAGAGGCTGTTCAGCTGGCCGTCGAGGCGCACCACGCAGTCGTCCACGTCGACGCCGATCCAGTCGCGGCCGGACTCGGTGGCGGGATGGGGGTGCACCGCGATGTCGCGGAAGGCAGGCTCCTGGGACAGGGCGGAGGTGGCGGCATCCAGCAGCGCCTTTCCGGTGCGCCGTTCGCCGGGCCGGAGCCGCAGGCGATCCTCGATGTCGTTCAAGCCCGAGAGCTCCATGGCGATGCGCCGGGCCTTGCGCTTGACGATGATGTTGGCCACTTCGCCTTCGAGCCGCAGACTGTCATGATAGGCGACGTGGATGGGGGATTCGTGCAGATTGATGTCTGGGTCCTTCGCCAGGGCCGCGAGCAGCGCGGCTACCAGGTCTTTCTGCGGCATGGGGCACCTTGGGCTTCGGAGGGGTGTTCTTCTCATATAAGGTTGAGCCCAGGCGGCCCGCTTGGCAATAGGGAAGGAAAAGCTTTGGATCGCACGGCAAATGACAAATCCCGCCACGATGTACGCCCGGCCCTGCGCCACCTGCGCCGCGCCGATCCGCGCATGGCTGCCGTCATCGCCGGCATCGGGCCCTGCCGCCTGGAGTTCATGCCGCTGCGCAGCCCGTTCCACTCGCTGATGCGCGCCATCACCTACCAGCAGCTCTCGGGCAAGGCCGCCGCCACCATCCTCGGCCGCGTGGTGGCGCTGTTCCCGCCGGAGCTGGGGCCGCACCCGGAGGCGCTGCTGGCGCTGCCGGAGGCCTCGCTGCGCGGCGCCGGGCTCTCCCGCAACAAGCTCCTGGCGCTCAAGGACCTCGCCGCCAAGGCGCTGGACGGCACCGTGCCGGACTCGAAGGGCCTGAAGCGCATGCCCGACGCGGAGATCATCGAGCGCCTCACCCAGGTGCGCGGTGTCGGCCGCTGGACCGTGGAGATGCTGCTCATCTTCACCCTCGGCCGCCCGGACGTGCTGCCGGTGACGGACCTGGGGGTGCGCAAGGGTTTCCAGCGGGCCTACGGCATGAAGCGCCTGCCCGCCTACTCGACGCTTGAGCGGGCGGGCAAAGCCTGGGCGCCGTACCGCTCCATCGCATCCTGGTACCTGTGGCGCGTGACCGACGGTGACGCCGAGCTATGAGCGCGGCCTTCCCCCATCTGCTGGCACCCCTGGACCTGGGCTTCGTCACGCTCAGGAACCGCGTGCTCATGGGTTCCATGCACACGGGCCTGGAGGACCGTGCCCGGGATTACGGCAAGCTCGCCGAGTACTTCGCGGAGCGCTCGCGGGGCGGCGCCGGACTCATCGTCACCGGCGGCATCGCGCCGAACCTCGTCGGCTCCCTCGCGCCTTTCGCCTCCAAGCTGAGCCGGCCCTGGGAAGTCGCCCGGCATCGCAGGGTGACCCAGGCCGTGCATGCGGAGGGCGGGCATATCTGCATGCAGATCCTGCACGCGGGCCGCTACGCCTACCATCCGTTCTCGGTGGCGCCCTCGGCCCTCAAGGCGCCCATCACGCCGTTCAGGCCGCGGGCCTTGAGCGCCCGCGGCATCGAGAGGCAGATCGCCGGCTTCGTGCGCTGTGCCGCACGTGCCCGGGAGGCGGGTTACGACGGCGTCGAGATCATGGGTTCCGAGGGTTACTTCATCAACGAGTTCCTGGTGGCCCGCACCAACAAGCGCGACGACGCCTGGGGCGGCGACTTCGCCCGGCGCATGCGCCTGCCGGTGGAGATCGTGCGCCGCACCCGCGAGGCGGTGGGCCGGGATTTCATCCTCATCTACCGGCTCTCGATGCTGGACCTGGTGGAGCAGGGCAGCGACTGGGCGGAGGTGGTGACCCTGGCGAAGGCCATCGAGGCCGCCGGCGCCACGCTCATCAACACCGGCATCGGCTGGCATGAGGCGCGTATCCCCACTATCGCCACCCGCGTGCCGCGCGCCGCCTTCACCTGGGTCACGGCGCGCCTGAAGCGCGAAGTGAAGCTGCCGCTCATCGCCGTGAACCGCATCAACATGCCGGACGTCGCCGAGAAGGTGCTGGCGAAAGGCCAGGCGGACATGGTGTCCATGGCCCGGCCGCTCCTGGCGGACCCGGAATGGGTGCTGAAGGCGGCCAGCGGACGCGCTGATGAGATCAACACCTGCATCGCCTGCAACCAGGCCTGCCTCGACCACGTGTTCGAACAGAAGCTCGCCACCTGCCTCGTCAACCCGCGAGCCTGCCGCGAGACGGAATTCCGCAGCGTCCCGGCGCCGCGCGCACGGCGCATCGCCGTGGTGGGAGCGGGTCCCGCCGGGCTCGCCGCCGCCGTCAGCGCCGCCGAGCGCGGCCACGCGGTGACGCTGTACGACGCCGCCGCCGAGATCGGCGGCCAGTTCAACATGGCCAAGCGTGTCCCCGGCAAGGAGGAGTTCCACGAGACCTTGCGCTACTTCCGCCGGCGCCTGGAGCTCCTGGGTGTGACGCTGGTGCTCGGGCGCGAGGTGGACGCGGCCGCACTGCGCGCACAAGGCTTCGACGCGGTGGTGCTCGCCACCGGCGTGCGGCCGCGTGTCCCGGCCATCCCCGGCCTCGACCATCCCAAGGTATTGTCCTACGTGGAGGTGCTGCTGCAGGGCCGGCCGGTGGGCCGGCGCGTGGCGATCGTGGGCGCTGGTGGGATCGGCTTCGACGTGGCGGAGTTCCTGGTGCAGTCTCCGCCCTATCCCAGCGTCGCGCCGCACCGCTTCATGCGGGAGTGGGGCGTGGACGAGGGATACGCAGCGCGTGGCGGGCTCATGCCGGCCAGGCCCGAAGCCGCGGCGCGGCAGGTGTGGTTGCTGCAGCGTTCCGCCGGGCGGCCGGGCCGCACCCTGGGCAAGACCACGGGCTGGGCCCACCGTTCCTCCCTCAAGGCACATGGGGTACGGATGCAGGGTGGCGTGGAATACCTGCGTGTGGACGATGCCGGCCTGCACATCACCGTCGACGGCGCGCCGAGCGTCCTCGAGGTGGACAACGTGGTGATCTGCGCCGGCCAGGAGAGCCGCCGCGAGCTCGCGACGGACCTCGCGGGCATGCAGATCCACCTCATCGGCGGGGCGCGCCTGGCCGGCGAGCTGGATGCCAAGCGGGCCATCGAGGAGGGCACGCGCCTGGGATTGAGCCTTTAGGGCCGGCAAAAACCCCGTGGATTCCAGCCGGGCAACAGTCTATGATTCTGCGAGGCCCGCAGGCCTTTGAAAACCAAGCCATCAACAACGGGGAAGATGCCATGACCAGCCGTGCCATTACCCATTGGATCGTGTACGCGGGCGCCGCCGCTGCGCTGCTGCTGCAAGGGTGCTCCTCCAGCAAGCCCTACGCACTGGTCGCGGAACTCCCGGCCAACGACCACCTGGTGGTGGGCTCCATCGAGGTCAAGGACGGCAAGTGCAGCGCGCACTTCGCTTCCCTCGAATGGAGCGATTTCTACAAGCCGTCCTGCCAGGTGCTCAAGGACCAGTCCGGCTTCAAGAGCTTCAAGATCGGCGACACCCAAGTCGACTTCGGCGGGGTGGAGAACGGCTTCAAGGTGCTCACCACGCCGCCCAAGCTGCCGCCCGCGAACGTGACCCTCAACCCGCTGCCGGCCAACAGCACCGCCGCCGCCGCCCAATCCGCGGCCGCCACCGCCTCGCCGGCCGCCACTCCACCCACCGCGCCGGCTGCCAGCGAAGGCGAGGACTTCCCGGCCCAGTGGGCGGTCGTGCCGCACCCAGGCACCGTGCACCTCGCCGGCCAGAACCCAGGCTATCTCCTGTCCTCGGACAACCTGTTGATCGACGGCGGTGAAGGCACGCTGGATGTGACCTTCAAGGCCGCCTACAAGCCGCTGCACCTCACCGCCATCGTGGTGGCGAATGAGCACGGCGACTTCCGCCTGGTGTTCAACCCGCACGTGACTGCGAGCCTGACGAGCGGCGGCAACTACGACGTGTCGCTGGTCAACGAGGGTACCGGCATCTCCGGCAACATCTGGGACTCCCACGGCTTCGATTCCTGGACGCCCGCGCTGCCGCCCACCTGGGCCGTCAAGAGCGAAGACAAGTAAACGTCCTCGGAACCAAGCACCGGAAGGCCCGCGCGAGCGGGCCTTTCCTTTTATGCCAGCGCGTCGTGCAGGGCGCGTCGCCAGCGCCGCTCCCGGGCGGCGAGTTGCTCGTCACCCTGTGGGTCAAAACGCATGGCGGTCCCCTGCGGCACACGCTCGAGTCCGCCCGCGAGCCAGGCGAGCCCCAGCGCCGTCGCCTCGTGCATCTCGGGGCGCTCTACCGGCAGGCCCGCGAGATCCGCGAGCCGCTGGCACAGGCCGTCGAGCTGCGCCAGTCCGCCGCTGACCTGGATGCGCCGGAACGCCATGCCCGCGCCTCGCATACGCTGCAGGTTCGCATGCAGCAGGAACACCACGCTCTCGACGGCTGCCGCCAGCTTCTGCCTCGCATCGCCGCGGCCGATGAAGCGGGAACGGAAGTGGGGTTGCCAGTAGGGCGCCCCCAGGCCGCCGACGCCGTTCAGGAACAGCGGCGGCTCCTCCGCCGCGGCCAACGCCGCGGGTAATAGGCGCAGCGCCGTGGCCGGTCTCATGCCGAGTTGCGCCGCCACCGCGTCCAGCGCTGCACCGGCGCCGTTCACGGTACCCTCCAGCGCGAACAGCGCGCCGCGCTTGGGATCGCGCCACAGCAGGCTCTGCAGCAGGCCTGGCACGCGCCGTTCACTCAAGGCCTGCACGAAGGCGCCGGTGCCGATGTTGATGTAGGCGATGCCCCGTTCCGGTTCGCCCCGGGCGAACAGCGCGGCAGGTTGGTCTCCCGTGACCACCGTGAGAGGCAGGGTACGGCCCGCGAGCCGCAGTGTGCCGAAGCGGTGATGGTTCGGCACGCAGTCCGGCAGGATCTCGTGCGGCACGCCGAACAACCCGCAGAGCTTGGCCGACCATCCGCCGCGGCGGATGTCCATGAGCTGGGTGCGGGCGCCGTTCACCGGATCCGCGACGCAGACTCGTTCCTCGGTCAGTCCGGCCACGAGATAGCTCGCCAGCGGTCCTGCCGCGAGATGGCCGCGCTGCATCGCCTGCCGGACCTCAGGCAAGTGCCGCAGGCACCAGGCGATCTTGCTGGCGCCGTAGTGGGGCGAGAGCACCAGACCCGTGAGCCTGCGCACTTCCTGGGTGTGCGCTACGAGCGCCGCCACTTTGCGCACCGCGCGCCGGTCTTGCCAGGAGACCACCGGTGAGAGAGGCCGGCTGTTGCGCCGGTCCCAACAGGCGATGCTGGAGCGCTGGGTGGCGAGCGCCGCCGCCCGGATCTCCGTATCCGGCGGCAGCATGGCGATGGCCGCTTCCGCCGCCTGCCGCAGGGAGCGCAGCACCGCCTGGGGTGCATGCTCGACCCGGTCCCGGCCTTCGCGGCGGGTGGCGATGCGCCGCTCCGCCCGGGCCAGTACCGTGCCGGCGGGATCGAACAGCAAGGCCCGGCTGGCGTGTCCGCCCTGGTCCAACGCCAGCACACAACGGCGGGACATGTCAGTCGGCCGGCCGCAGGGGCAGGGCGCGGGTATCGCCGTGGGGAGTCCGATCAGGCAGGCTGCCACGGATCTTCGCCAGCACTTTCTGTGCATCCGCCCGGTACGAAGTGAGCTTGCCGCCGTAGAGGCCGATGAGCCGCGGGCGCGCCACGCGGTCAGTCTCCAGGATGAGCTCGCGGCCGCGCTCGAAAGGGCGGGCTTCGTCGCGGGGCAGGACTCGCAGGCCCGCGAAGGCGCCGAGCTCCCGGAACGCCTGACGCGGGAAATAGTGCTGCACCACCTGGCGCAGGTATTCCCGCTCCTGCTCGCTGGGGGCGACCGCACCGGGCTCGCGTCCAGGGAAAGGCGTCTCGGTGGTGCCCATCAGGCTCTGGCCGTTCCAAGGCATGAGGAACACCGCGCGCCCGTCCCGCGGCACCTCCATATAGAAGATCCCTTCGCGGCTGGGGATGTCCACCAGGATGTGGGTACCCTGCACCAGCTCGCTGTGCACATGGGAAACGAACGAGGGGATGCGCCCGGCCACGCCGGCGACCCAAGGGCCGGCAGCGTTCACCAGTACCCGCGCCCGGCATTCCGAATGCCGGCCCGCTTGCTCGTAACGCACCGTCACCCCATCTTCCTGCAGCTCGGCGCCCAGGAAGCATGCCGGCATGCAGAGTTCGGCGCCCAGGTCCTGCGCGGATCGCAGCACCGCGCGGGTGAGGGCGGCATCATCCGTCTGGGCGTCCCAGTACTGGAACACCTTGCGCAGCCCCTCGGTCTTCAATCCTCCCAGGGCATCCCATTCCCGGCGCGGCAGCGTGCGGAAGCGGGCGTGATGCCCGGACCCTGCCAGCAGTGCGTAGAGGCTCAAGCCCGCGTAGAGCTGCCAGGGCCGGCGGCGGGTATCGCCATAGAGCGGGATATAGAAAGGCTTGATCCGCACCAGTTCCGGCGCGAGCCGGAGCAGGAGTTCCCGTTCCTGCAGGCATTCACGCACCAGCCCCAGCTGGAACTGTTCGAGGTAGCGCAGGCCGCCATGGATGAGCTTGCTGGAACGGCTGGAGGTGCCATGGGCCACCCCATCCTTTTCCAGTAGCCGCACGCTGTAGCCGGCGGCGGCGGCGGCCTGGGCCACACCGGCACCATGGATGCCGGCGCCGACGATGACGAGGTCCAGGAGTTCAGGCATAGGCTTTCAGCATGTCGCCGATGGCATCGGTCTCCACGAGATCCGCACCCTGTTCCGTGAGCGCCACCGCCCGGGCCGGGTCCTGCACCTGGTACACCGCCCACTGCCAGTCGCCCTTGAGGTTCGCCAGGGCTTCGGTGAAGAGGCGGGTGCCGGCGAAGAGGTATTCTGGCTGGAACTCGGCGGCGAGCTTCGCGGTGGCGAGGCTCGCATCTTCCAGCGCCCAGCCTACCGGACCCGCGCCCATCTGCCGTGCGAGCTTCAATGACAGCGCATCGAAGGAGATGATCACGCAGCGGTCCAGCACCGTTTTCACCGCCTGCATCACCTGCTGCACCACCGCCTCGTGGCCGAAGTGCTCCAGGCTCTCGGACTTGATCTCGATGAAGCCCTGCACGCCCTGGTGGCGGGACAGATACTCCGTGAGCTCGGTGAGGTGCGTGGGGTGGGTGCCGGCGTACTTGGCGCCGAAACGCCAGGCCTCGCCCACGTCGACCGAGGCGAGCGACTTCGAGTCCATCTCCATGATGAGCCGGTCAAGGCCCGCGGTGCGGTGCAGCGAGCCGTCGTGGCACAGGAAGGGTACGAGGTCGGAGGAGAGCTGCACATCGCACTCGAACCAGGGCGCGCCGGCTTCCACCGCCGCCTGGATGCCGACCAGCGTGTTCTCCGGATAGCGCGCGGGGTAGCCGCGGTGTGCCACCAGGGTGGGCACGGTCTTGCTCGCCATGGGTCACCGAGTAGGAGGACTACTCGTATCTTAACGCGTCTATGGGATCCAATGCCGCTGCCTTCGCGGCGGGGGCGATGCCGAAGATGACGCCGATGCTGGTGGAGAAACCGATGGACACCAGCGCCGCCCACATCGGCACGTGGGCGCCGCGGAACGAGGGCACGGCATAGACGATGAGCGTGCCGATGGCATAGCCCAGGATCAGCCCGATGATGCCGCCCAGCATGGAGAGCGCCACCGCCTCCAGCAGGAACTGCACCAGGATGTCGCTGCGCCGGGCGCCGAGGCTCTTGAGGATCCCGATCTCGCGGGTGCGCTCGGTGACCGAGACCAGCATGATGTTCATGATGCCGATGCCGCCTACCAGCAGCGACACGCCGACGATCCCGCCCAGCACGACGGTCAGCATGTTGAGGATGCTGTTGAAGGAGTCCGTCACCTGGGAAGCGGTCTGCACCTTGAAGTCGTCGTCTTGGCTCGTCTTGAGCTTGTGGCGGCGGCGCAGGAGCTGGCGTACCCGCTCCTTGGTGGCGTCCATCTGGGTGACGTCGTTGACCTTGAGCTGGACGATGATGTCTTCCTTGGTGGCGCCGCCCAGCAGGGTGTGGGCCGTGCCATAGGGGATCAGTACCTTGTCGTCCTGGTCGTTGCCGAGTATCGAGCCCTGCTTGTGCAGCACGCCCACGATCTTGAACCACTGTCCGCCGACCTGGAAATAGGTGCCTATGGGATCCGCCGGCAGGTGCAGGTGGTCTATCACCGTCGCGCCGATGATGGCCACGCGCCGGTGCGAGAGGTCGTCGCCGGGGGTGATGAAGCGGCCGCTCTCGGGGTAGTCGCTGAACACCTGGGCATAGGCCTGGGTCACGCCCAGGAGGCGCGAGGAGCTGGCCTGGCCCTTGTACTCGATCGAGCTGCCGAACTGGCCCACCTGCAGCAGCGGCGTGAGACCGCTCACGCCCGGCACCTCATGCTGGATCGCCAGCATGTCCTCAGGCGAGATGCGCGCCTGCTTGCCCTGCAGGATCTGCTTGAAGGGCAGATAGGAGGACACGGTGAGGCTGTCGGTGCCGAAGCCGGCGAACTGGCTGCTGATGGACTGGCTGAAGCCCTGGATCAGGGACACCACCGTGACCACCGCCATCACGCCGATGATGATGCCCAGGGTGGTGAGGAAGCTGCGGAGCTTGTGCGCGCGGATCGCGTACAGGGCGGAACGGACGCTTTCGGTGAGGGCGTGCACGGCGCTACTCGTAGCGCAGCGCGTCGATGGGATCGAGCGCGGCGGCCTTGGCGGCGGGTGCGATGCCGAAGATGATGCCCACGCCCATGGAGAAGCCCATGGCCAGCGCCACCGTCCAGAGCGGCACGTAGGCGCCCTCGAACGCAGGCACCAGCTTCACCACCATGAGGCCGATGCCATAGCCGAGTGCCAGCCCGATGAGCCCGCCCAGGAGCGACAGCGTGACCGCCTCGATCAGGAACTGCAGCAGGATGTCGCTGCGCCGGGCGCCGAGGCTCTTCAAGATGCCGATCTCGCGGGTGCGTTCGGTCACCGACACCAACATGATGTTCATGATGCCGATGCCGCCCACCAGCAGTGCGATGCTGACGATGCCGCCCAGGATCACGCTCGCGGCGTTGAAGATCTGGTTGATGCTGTCGGCGAGCTGGGCCGCGGTCTGGACCTTGAAATCGTCGTCCTGGCCGGGCTTGAGGCCGTGCTGGCGCCGCAGCACGGTGGTGATGCGACCCTTGATCTCGTCCAGCTGCTTGACGTCGTTCACGTCCATGTCGATCTGGATGCTGGGGTTGGTGGCGCCGCCGAGCAGGCTGTGGGCGGTGCCGAAGGGGATGTAGATGCGCGAGTCCTGGTCGAAGCCGAGGAACGAGCCCAGCTCCTTGAGCACGCCGACCACCTTGAACCACTGGCCGAACATCTGGATGAAGCGGCCTTCCGGGTTGTCACCGAGCTGGAGGTCCTTCACCACGCTCGCGCCCACCACGGCGACCCGCCGGTGCGCGAAGTCGTCGCTGGGGGTGATATAGCGCCCCCGCACCGGGTAGAACTCGGTGTTCTCGGCGTGGGTGTAGGTGGTGCCGGCGATCAGGGAGTAGGTGGATTGGCCCTGGTACTGCACCTGGCCGTTCAGGAACGCGATGATCAGTACCGGCGTGATGCGGCTGATGCCCGGCACTTCGTGCTGGATGGCCAGCAGGTCCTCGGTGGTGATCTTGGCGGTCTTGCCGGCCAACTGGTCGTTGCGTGAGACGTAGGCGTTCACGAATACCGTGTTCGAGCCCATGCCGCGGAAGTTGGCCGAGAGGGCGAGGCTGAAGCCCTGCAGCAGCGACACCACCGCGATCACCGACATCACGCCGATGATGATGCCGAGGGTGGTGAGCACGCTGCGCAGCTTGTGGGCGAAGATCGCCGTGAAGGCCGCGCGGAGGCTTTCGAGGAAGTTAGACACGGGCCCCGCCCTTGGTCGGCTTGGGCTGGTTGACGGTGTCGCTGGTGATCTTGCCGTCCTTGATGCGGATGACCCGGCGGCAATGGTTGGCGATGTCCTGGTCGTGGGTCACCACGATGATGGTGTTGCCGCTCTGGTGCAGCACGTCGAACATCGCCATCACGTCGCGGGCGGTGTTCGAATCCAGGTTGCCGGTGGGCTCGTCCGCCAGCAGGATCGAGGGCTTGCCGACCAGCGCCCGGGCGATGGCCACGCGCTGGCGCTGGCCGCCGGAGAGCTGGTTGGGCAGGTGATGGAGGCGTTCGCCCAGGCCGACCTGTTCCAGGGCCTCGGTGGCGATGCGCTTGCGCTCGGCATAGGGGATGCCGCGATAGATGAGCGGCTGCATCACGTTGTGCAGGGCGTCGGAGCGTCCCAGCAGGTTGAAGTTCTGGAAGATGAAGCCGATCTCGCGGTTGCGGATGCGCGCCAGCGCGTTGTCGTCCAGCTCCGCCACCGGCGTGCCGTTCAGCACGTACTCACCGGAGGTGGGCTTGTCCAGGCAGCCCACGATATTCATGAGCGTGGACTTGCCCGAGCCGGAGGGGCCGATGAACGCAGCGTATTCGTTGCGCGCGATGCTGAGGTCGATCCCGTCGAGCGCGTTCAGCACCGCGTCACCCATCACGTAGCGCTTGGTGACGGCGCGCAGTTCCAGGACCGTGTCGGTGCTCATCACGGGGTCTTCTTGGCGTCGCCCTTGCTGGCCGCGGCCGGTGCCACCGTCACGCTGGTCCCATCCGCCAGGTGATGGAGGGTCTGGTAGGAGCCGCTCACGACGGTGTCCCCCTGCCGCAGGCCCGAGGTGACCGCCTGGTAAGCGTCGCTGGAGACGCCGGTGGTCACCGGGGTCTTCTGCGCCTTGCCGTCCACGACCTTGTACACGTAGGCGCCGGAGGTGGGCTCCAGGCTCTTGGAGCCGGGGTCGTTCTCGTAGAGGATCGCCTGCACCGGCACCGAGAGCGTGCCGGGCGTGCTCTGGGTGAAGATCTCGGCGCGCGTGCTCATGCCGGGCTTGAGCACCGCGAGGTCCTTGTCCGTGATGGCGATCTTCACCTCGAAGGTGCGGCCCTGGCTGGCGCTGGCGGTGAGACTGTTGCTGGTGTCCGTCACCGAGGAGGCGACGAACTGCACCTTGCCGTGCAGGGTGCGGTCAGGGAAAGAGACCGCGTCGATGTTGGCGTCTTCGCCCAGCTTGACGTTGGCGATGTCGGCTTCGTCCACCTGCACATCGGCCAACACCTCGGAGGGGTCGGCGATGTCCATGAGCGTGGAACCGGCGATGTTGGTGCCGGTGATCACGGTCTCGCCCACCTTCACCGGCAGGCTGGTGATCATGCCGTTGATGGGGGAGGTGATGACGGTCTTGTTGAGGTTCTGCTGCGACTGGGTGAGTTCGGCCTGGGCGATCTCCAGTGCCTGCTGCCGCGCCTCCAGCTCGCTGTCGGCGAGATCGAGCTGGTTCTTGAGGTTATCGAAGCTGTTGGCGTCCACCAGGTGCTGCTTGTAGAGCTGCTGCTGGCGGTTGAACTGCAGCTGCAGGTTGGCGACCGTGAGCTTCTGGCCCTGGATCGCGATCTGCGCCTGCTGCACTGCCGCCTGCTGCTGCAGCACCTGGGCCTTGAAGATCTCCGGATCGAGCCTGAGCACGACCTGGCCCTTGTGCACCCGCTGACCCTCGACCACCGGGATCTCGCTGATCTTGCCGATCACCTCGGGCTTGAGCTCCACCGGGTCCTTGTACTGCAGCTCGCCGGAAGCCAGGATCGAACTGCGGATGGTGCGAGCCTCGACCTGGGCGGTCTCGACCTGCACGCCGCGGCTGCGCCCGGCGGTGCGGCTGATCACGATGATGAGCACCAGCCCGCCGGCGATCGCCAAGGCAGTCCAGAGTTTGCGTTTGTTGGCCATGTATGTGCGCTTTTAGATGAGTTTGACCAGGATCCAGATGCCGTAGATCAGGATGTGCGGGGCCAGCGCCAGGGCCGCGGACTTGCCCAGGCTCTGGCGCGTCCACTGCGAGAAGCCGATGACCAGCAGCGCGAAGCTCCAGAACGTGGTCAAGTGCAGGCTGTTGAGCAGGCCGAACCACGAGTCCTGCGGCGTGAGCTTGAAGAGCAGGGTGTTGAGCGAGGTCACGTCCAGCGAGGTGACGGCCGCCTGCTTCCCGCTTATCGCGTACATCACCGCGAAAGCCAGGTTGCCGAGCACGGAGGGCATGTAGGCCCAGCAGGTGAAGTTGAACCAGTTGCCGTAGCCCTGTACCTCGTATCCGCCGATCTTGCTCACCAGGAACAGGTACAGCGCCTGCACCAGGTAGATCAGCACCACGAAGATGGTGAGGAAGATGCAGGTCTGCATAAGGATGCCCTTGCGGGTCAGTCCGTTGCGGATCTGCTCCATCTGGTCGGCGCTGTAGTTGCGGCCGGCGATGTAATCCATGGTCTGCTGCTGGATCACGCCCCAGTCGGCGGTGCCGTAATACCAGGCGAAGACCAGCAGCGCGCTGCCGATGCAGAGCAGCAGGGGGTACCAGAGCCAGCTGGTGTGGGGCCGCACGTCGTCGAAGGTCTTGCGCGGCTCGAGGAAGATGTTGATGAGGCTGCCGAAAGCGGTCGGGCTGCTGTCGTTCATGATGACTCCCCGTATCTGTCTTGTTGGAAGGCCGCGCCTGGATCGGACTCCGATTCCCAATCAGACAATGCCGGGCGCGGCAGGTTCGGTGCGGAGGCGACGAACTGCATCAATCATAAGCAGGAGGTCACCTACGGGATAGTGATGATTGTCACCACGGGGCGGTGACAAAAAAGCCCATGCCCCGGCCTATCCGGCCGGGGGCATGGGCTGCTTAGCTTAGTTCAGCTAAAGGGGCTGGGTTAAGCGGGTGCTTACCAGCGGCCGCGGCCACCGCCGCCGCCACCACCGCCGCCACCGCCGCCACCACCGGGCTGACGCGGCTGCGCTTCGTTCACGCGCAGCGGGCGGCCGCCCATGTCCTTGCCATTCAGCTCGCGGATCGCGGCCTGGGCAGAGGACTGATCCATCTCGACGAAGCCGAAGCCGCGCGGGCGGCCGGTCTCACGATCGGAGATCAGCTTGACCGAATGCACGGCGCCGAACTGTTCGAACTTCTGGCGGATTTCATCTTCGTTAGCGGAGAAAGGCAGATTACCGACATAAATGGACGTCATACGATTAACACTCTCTTGCAAGAACTTTAAGAACACGCCACGGGGTCGGAAGAGGTTGAGGCTGCCGGCCGTGGTTTACCTGCGGTCTCCCCACCGGTGGACTGCCTTGCGGCAGGGCATGGGCGGGTGACTGCTTTTTGTTCGAAGCTTAGTCACATCCCCCGGCGTGTCAGCAGGTCATCCCCGTAGACGTCGGCAAAGATAGGTTGACAGGTCCCGAACGGCGAAAGAGCTTACGCGAGTCAAACCCCCCTGTCCAATGGCCGGAAGCCCTTGTATGGACTGAAAAAATCGCCCAAAAACCCCCTACGTATTTCGGGGTTTCCCGGTATAATTCGCCGTTTTTCCCGCCCCCTGACCCCCTGGATTCACCCGTGATCGAAAATCTCCGCAATATCGCCATCATCGCCCACGTGGACCATGGCAAGACCACCCTCGTGGACTGCCTGCTGCGCCAATCCGGCACTCTGGATGCCCGTGCCCCCATCACCGAGCGGGTGATGGACTCCAACGACCTGGAGAAGGAACGGGGCATCACCATCCTGGCCAAGAACACGGCCATCCGCCTCAAGCAGGGGAACACCGAGTACCGCATCAACATCGTGGACACCCCCGGCCATGCCGACTTCGGCGGCGAGGTGGAGCGGGTGCTGTCCATGGTGGACTGCGTGCTCCTGGTGGTGGACGCGGTGGACGGGCCCATGCCCCAGACCCGCTTCGTCACCCAGAAGGCCTTCTCCCACGGCCTCAAGCCCATCGTGGTCATCAACAAGATCGACCGCAACGGCGCGCGCCCGCACTGGGTGCTGGACCAGACCTTCGACCTGTTCGACAAGCTCGGCGCCTCCGATGAGCAGCTGGACTTCCCGGTGGTGTACGCCTCGGCCCTGAACGGCTTCGCCACCCTGGACATGGACGTGCCCGGCAAGGACATGACGCCGCTGTTCGAGACCATCATCAAGCATTGCCCGCCGCCGCCGGTGAACCTGGACGGTCCGTTCCAGCTCCAGGTCAGCCAGATGGACTACTCGAGCTACGTGGGCGCCATCGGCATCGGCCGCATCGCCCGCGGCCGCATCAAGCGCAACAGCCCGGTGATCGTCACCGACTCCGAGGGCAAGACCCGCCGCGAGCGCATCCTGCAGGTGTTCGGCTTCCTCGGCCTGAACCGCGTGGAAGTGGAGGAGGCCCAGGCCGGCGACATCATCGCCTTCACCGGCATCCCTGCGCCGCGCATCTCCGAGACCATCTGCGACCCGGAGCACGTGGAGGCGCTGCCGTCCCTCACCGTGGACGAGCCCACCATCAGCATGGTGTTCGAGACCAACAATTCGCCGTTCGCCGGCCAGGACGGCAAGTTCCTGACCAGCCGCCAGGTGCGCGAGCGCCTGTACCGCGAGACCCTGCACAACGTGGCGCTGCGCGTCGAGGATACCGAGGACGCGGAGAAGTTCCGCGTCTCCGGCCGCGGCGAGCTGCACCTCTCGGTGCTGCTGGAGAACATGCGCCGCGAGGGCTACGAGATCGCAGTGGCCCGTCCCCAGGTCATATACCACGAGGTGAACGGCGAGCGGCACGAGCCCTACGAGACCCTCACAGTGGACGTCGAAGACCGCCACCAGGGCGCCATCATGGAGGCCCTGGGTTCCCGCGGCGGCGCGCTGCAGGATATGCGTCCGGACGGCCAGGGCCGCGTGCGCCTGGACTACATCATCCCGGCGCGGGGCCTGATCGGCTTCCAGACCGAGTTCCGCACCATGACCTCGGGCTCAGGCCTCCTGCACCACGTGTTCGAGAAGTACGCGCCGGCCAAGGCCGTGGGCGTGAACCAGCGCGCCAACGGCGCGCTCATCTCCAACGGCACCGGCAAGGCCGTCTCCTACGGACTGTTCAACCTGCAGGAGCGCGGCCGCCTCTGCGTGGCTCCCGGCGAGGACGTCTATGAGGGCCAGATCGTGGGCATCCATGCCCGCGACAACGACCTCACGGTGAACCCGCTCAAGACCAAGCAGTTGACCAACATCCGCGCCGCCGGCCGCGACGAGAACATCATCCTGACCCCGGCGCTGCGCTTCACCCTGGAGCAGGCGCTGGAGTTCATCGAGGACGACGAGCTCGTGGAGATCACGCCGCTCAACATCCGCCTGCGCAAGCGGCACTTGAAGGAGTCGGATCGCCGTAAGGCGGGGCGCGCCTCCGAGGTTGCTGCCTAGAGCTGCTGCGCTGCGGGGTTAAGATAGGGCCATGCAGCTAGCTACCGACAAGCTCTACGCCGAGGCGCTCCGTCGCTTCGGCGCCCTGCTGGAGCAGGCCAAGGCGGATCCGGGCATCCTCGAGCCCACCGCCATGAGCCTCGCCACCGTAGCGCCGGACGGCCGGCCCTCGGTGCGCATCGTGCTGCTCAAGGGCTTCGATGCCCAGGGCTTCGTGTTCTACACCAACAAGCAGAGCCACAAGGGCCGCCAGCTCATGGGCGAGCCGCGCGCCGCCCTGTGCTTCCACTGGCAGCCGCTCATGGCCCAGGTGCGCATCGAGGGCGAGGCCGAGGACGTCAGCGAGGCGGAGGCGGATGCCTACTGGGCCACCCGCAAGCGCATCAGCCAGGTGGGCGCCTGGGCCTCGCAGCAGTCCGAGGAGATGCCGGACAAGGACACCCTGCACCGCAACTACGCCGAGTACGAACGGAAGTTCGAGGGCAAGCCGGTGCCGCGCCCGCCCCACTGGTCGGGTTTCCGGGTGGTGCCGAACCTCATGGAGTTCTGGTCCTCCCGCGAAGGCCGGCTGCACGAGCGCGAACGCTACCTGCTCGGCGATTCCGGTTGGCGCCACACCTGGATGTATCCGTGAGCACCGCGCTGCGTCCGGCCACGCACCGGGTGTGCGTGGCGCCCATGATGGATTACACGGACCGCCACTTCCGCTATTTCATCCGCCTCATGAGCCGCCACACCCGGCTCTACACCGAGATGCTCACCACCGGCGCGCTGCTGCACGGCGACCCGCGCCGCTTCCTGGAATTCCACCCGGCGGAGCACCCGCTGGCGCTGCAGCTCGGCGGCAGCGAGCCGGATGCCCTTGCCGCGTGCGCGCGCCTCGCTGCGGACTACGGCTATGACGAGGTCAACCTCAACGCCGGCTGTCCGAGCGACCGGGTGCAGCAGGGCCGCTTCGGCGCCTGCCTCATGAACGAGCCCGGCCTGGTGAAGGAGTGCGTCACGGCCATGGCGGCCGCGAGCCCGCTGCCGGTGACGGTCAAGACCCGCATCGGGGTCGACCAGCGCGACAGCTACGAGGAGCTCGCGGACTTCGTCGGCGTGGTGGCGGAGGGCGGCTGCCGAGTCTTCATCATCCATGCCCGCAAGGCCTGGCTGAAGGGGCTCTCCCCCAAGGAGAACCGCGAGATCCCGCCGCTGCGCTATGACGTGGCGGAGCGGCTCAAGCGCGATTTCCCGGCCCTCACCGTAGTGGTGAACGGCGGCGTGCAGACCCTGGACGCCATGGAACGGCACTTGGGCGCCTTCGATGGCGTGATGGTGGGACGCGAGGCGGTGAGCAACCCCTACCTCTTCGCCGACGTGGACCGCCGCTTCTTCGATCCCGCGGCGGCAGTGCCATCCCGCACCGAGGTCCTGAACGCCTGGCTGCCGTATATCGCGGCGCAGTTGCAGGAAGGCGTGCCGCTGCAGCGCATGACCCGCCATGCCCTGGGCCTGTTCCACGGTTGCGCCGGCGCGCGCCAGTGGCGCCGTGCTTTGAGCGAAGAGGGGCACCGCGCCGGTGCCGGACTCACCGTGTTAAATGACGCACTCGCCTCGCTCAAGGCCGCCGCCTGAACGGATGAGGTAGAATGGTCCCGCGTTACGTCCTCTCCCCATGAAGAAGAAGCCCAGGCTGATGTTATCCAAGGCTCCCGTCCGACGCCGCAACAACCCCAAGACCCGCAAGCCGACGCTCGCCGAGCGGGCGGACCGCTATGCGCTCTACCAGCGCTCGGTGCAGGACGCGGATTGGGAGATCGGCTTCATGTCCGATACCTACAAGTCCATCCGCGGCCGCATCCCCAAGCGCCTGCGGGAGGACTTCTGCGCCAGCGCGCTGTTCGCCTGTGCCTGGGTCCAGAGCGCGCGGGACCGGGAGGCGGTGGGCATCGACCTCGACTCCACCGTGCTGGACTGGGGCCGCGAGCACAACGTCTCCCGCCTCAAGCCCTCCGAGACGGCCCGCTTGAAGCTCCTGCAGGAGGACGTGCTCACCACCCGCCCCGCCGCCGTGGACATCGTGGCGGCCTTCAACTTCAGCTACTGGATCTTCCGCGACCGCAAGACCCTCAAGCGCTACTTCCAGAACGTGCGCGCGGGCCTCAAGGGCGACGGCATCTTCATGCTGGATGCCTTCGGCGGCTATGACGCCTGCCGGGTATTGAAGGAGCGGGAGGAGATGGGCCGGTTCACCTATATATGGGACCAGGCCGCCTATGACCCCGTCACGGGGGACTTCACCTGCCACATCCACTACGCCTTCCCGGACGGGTCGCGCCTCAACAAGGCTTTCAGCTATTACTGGCGCCTGTGGACCCTGCCCGAGATACGGGAGATCCTGGCCGAGGCAGGCTTCGGCCGAGTCCAGGTCTACTGGCAGGGGACCGACCCCAAGACCGGGGAAGGCAGCGATGAGTTCACGCCGGTGGAACACGGCGACCCGGACCCGTCCTGGATAGCCTATATAGTGGCGGAGAAATGACCGGTCTTTGGGCTGGCCCGGGACCTCATATATTGGTAAATTGAGCCCACCGAAGGGGGGGGACCCAAGGCCCGCAGGGGCTTGCTCAGGCTATGAAGGAAACCAAACTCACCATCCTGTTCGCCGACGTCTGCGGCAGCACCAAGCTGTACGAGACGATGGGCGATGCCATCGCGCGGGACACCGTGGCGAAGTGCGTGTCCATCATGGACGAGGAGACCAAGCGCCAGTCCGGCCGGGTGGTGAAGACCATCGGCGACGAGGTGATGTCGGTGTTCGACGACCCGAACGCCGCCGCCGACGCCGCCAGCGGCATGCAGGAGCGCATCTCGGCGGGTCTCGTGGTGCAGGGCAAGAGCATCGCTATCCGCGTCGGCTTCCACTTCGGCCCGGTGATCGTCGAGGCCGACGGTGACGTCTACGGCGACGCGGTCAACACCGCGGCGCGCATGGCGGGGCAGGCCAAGCCCGGCCAGACCCTCACCACCTCCGCCACCATGGACAAGCTTTCGGACATCTGGAAGGCCTCCACCCGCCAGATCGACCGCGCGGCGGTGAAGGGCAAGAAGGACGAGATCGACATGATCGAGCTCCTGTGGCAGCGCGAGGACGTGACGCGCATGTCCACCTCCTTCAAGCCCACCGCGGAGACCACCAAGAAAGCCAGGCTGACGCTGCGCTACCGCGACCAGTCGGTCGAGGTGAACGATCTGCACTCGTCCGTGGTCATGGGCCGCGCCGACGAGAACGACCTCGTGGTCAAGAACACCCTGATCTCCCGCATGCACGCCCGCATCGAGCTGCGCAAGGGCAACTTCGTGCTGGTGGACCAGAGCATCAACGGCACCTACGTGCGCACCAGCTCCGGCGAGGAGCTGTTCGTGCGCCGCGACAACTATCCCATCAAGGGCAGCGGCATCATCGGGCTGGGGCAGCGCCTCGCTCCGGAATCGCCGGACGCGATCTCGTTCCAGAGCGAGGACTAGGCCGGGGTTTCTTCGCGTGCGACCGGCTTGGGGCCGGTCAGGACGTGGGGATGCCGAGGCTCTTTGCCACCTTCTGCAGTTCCATGAGGTGCGGGCTCGCAGGCCCTGCCACCGCCTTCTCCGAATCCATCTGCTGGCGCACCGCGCTCACGAGGCGCGGGTACATCAGGCTCTCGCGCGCCTGGGTCTGGCCGTCAGCGCCCAGGGTGGCCCAGTGCCGCGTGAAGTTCTGCAGGCTGCCGTCGGTCCAGTCGTTCGCTTCCATGAAGGTGCGCACCAGTTCCGGGCCGGGGTCCGGCGGCAGTGCTGGCACTGACGGTGCCTGGGCCGGGGCGGCCCCTGCAGCTGAGGCGGCATGGTTCGAGCGCTTGATCAGCAGCACCGTGCCGATGCCCGCCATGATCAGCACCACCGCGGTGATCCCGAGCAGCTTGGTGTTGAAGCGGGGGCGTGCGGCGGCGCGCTCGTTCTCGCGGTAGCTGAGCTGCACCTGCCCGCCGGTGACCGAGTCGATAAGCGACCGCCGCTGGCTGCGGTAGCTCTCCTGGCTCAGCTTGCCCGTCGCGTAGCGGCGCGCGAGGTCGCGGATCTGCGAGGACTTCACGGGTTGATGTCCCGCGCCACGCGGAAGCCCGTGAGCGGGTCAGCCGCGCCGCTGCTCGCGCGGCTGAGGCTGGTGGTGCACTGCGCCAGGGGATCCTGGTAGTCGCCGCCCATGGCTGCGGCGCCGCCGCCGGCGGCCACGAACTCCTGCACGTTGCCCACGTAGTTCATGAGGCCCCACGAGTTGGCCTTGCCGGTGCTGATGGAGACCAGCGACAGGCCCTTGATGACCTGTTCGCCCAGCGTCACGTGGCAGTTGAAGTCGCGGTTCGCGTCGCTGCCGCCGGTGCTGGCGGCGTATTGCCACTGCTCCTGGGTCGGGATGAAGTAGCGCATGCCGCTCTTCTGCGACAGCCAGGCCACGTAGGCTTTGGCGGTGGCGAAGGAGAGGTTGGTGGCCGGCATGTCGGCGCCGTCGCCCGAAGGCTGGCAGCCGCCGCCGCCCTTGCAGAAGGCATTGAGGTCGCCCACCGACACCTCGTACTTGCCGATCGCGAACGGCGCACTCTGGCCGCCGCCCGCCGGCACCACCACCAGGGTGGGGCCGCGCACGCCGCCGTCTAGCATGTCGAAGCATTCGGCGCGGCCCGACTTGCCGTAGCCGGCGAGGTCGGCGCTGCAGGGCTTGCTGCCGTTGGCGCTGCGTGCCGGCTGCTGCACGGTGCTGAACTTCTTGTTCTCGTTGAGCCAGCTCGCGTTGTCTGACCAGCGGCGGATTGCTTCCGCCAGATACTGCTGCGCCTGCGCGGTCTGGCCGGCCTGCATGTACTGCTGGTAGGCCACGAAGTACTGGTTCGCGTCGGCCTGGGCCTTCTGCAGGCTCTGGCCGAACTGCACCAGGTCCTGGTTGCCCGCTTCCTGCTGCTGGCCCTGGCTGTAGTAGTCCTGGGCCTTGCTCAGCAGGTTCGACTTCATGGCATCGCGGCCGAGGCCCGCGAACTTGGAAGGCCGCGCCGGCGGCGAGATCTTCAGGCCCTGGATCGTGGCGCTGTCAGGGAACGCGCTGCGGGCCGCGGTCCACAGGTCATAGGCGAGGCCCGCGTCCGTGTCCTTGAGGCCGTCGATGTGCTGCGCCAGGCGCTTCACCAGCGTGTCGGAGATGGTCGCCGACTCCTTGGGGAACTGCTTCTGCACGTCCGCGAGCTTGGTGCGCAGGTCGCCCATGCCGGAGGCCTGCAGGTTGTCCACCATGGCGAACAGGTCGCCCTTCGAGGCCTGCGCCGTGTAGTCGCCCTGCGCCTTCTTGAGGTCGTCCAGCGGAGCGTACTGCAGGCCGGTCTTGACCAGCTGCAGGGCGCCGCGGAAGTCGTTGCTGGCCGCGCGGCCGCGCGCCAGGTTCAGGTAGGCGAGCGCGTAGGCCTTGGGCGCGGTGTCGGTGAAGAACGCGTCGTTCGTCGGCAGCTGCGACTGCAGCGAAGCGTAGGTCTGCTTCGCGGCGTCCATCTGGCCGGCGTTCAACTGCGCCTGGAACTGGTTCTTCGAGGCGTCGATCTGCGCCACGCGCAGCCGTTCCACGCGCGCCTTCTCGAAGGCATCGCGCGCCTGCGCCAGCGACTGCTGTGCCGGTGTGAAGTCCGGCAGCTGCGGCGAGTACACCTGGCCGTTGGCGAGCAGGGTGTCGGCCGCGTCGAAGCGGTTCTGCTGGATCATCTGCTGCATCACCTTCACGTAGCTCTTGGCCACGTTGTCGCGCAGCTCCTGGTACCAGCTCATGTCGTTCGGCTGCAGCAGCGCGGTGGTCTCCTGGAAGGCGTTGAGCACCTGCCGGTCCCAGTCGCTGTCGTACTTGGCGCCGTTGAGCAGGTTCTGCATCAGGTCACGGTGCTGTTTCACCTGCGCGAGGCGCGCCTGCAGGTCGGCCGGCACGTAACCGCCCGCCACCTCGGCCTGGCTCAGGCTCTGCCGCTGCGCCAGGAGGTCAGGCAGCGCCAAGAGGTGCGAATAGGTGTAGAGCGTCTTCTCGGCGTCGTCCCAGCGCTTCTGCGCCGAGGCGGTGGCGAGCGCGGTGGCCAGCGCCGCCTTCAGCGGGTCGTTCATGCGCTGCAGCGTCGCGTCGCCCGGGTTGAGGTTGTGCAGCTTGTTCATGTCGTCGCGGATCTTCTCGAAGTCCCCGAGGGTCTTGAGGTTGGGTGCCGCGTCACGCAGCCTGCCCTGCAGCTGCGCGATGAGCTGGGCGTCCTGTTGATGCTTGAGCTCGCGCTTGACCGTGTCGCTCAAGTCCAGCAGCTGCGCGTCGCTGGAGGAGTAGTCCAGCGCCACCTTCAGCATGTCGTTGGCGCCGGCCCAGTCCTTCTCGTTGACTGCCTGCTGCACCATCTGGGCGTAGCGGTTGGTGAGGCGCGCGTCCTTGAGCATGATGCTGGTGGGGTCGGCCACGCGCAGCACCTTCACCACGTCGGTGACGTCATCGCCGTTGCTCGGCATGAGTTTGCCGCCGACCATCATGTTGTTGAAGCCGGTGGTGAGCTGGTTGATCAGCGCGCTCTTGCGGTCGGTCAGGTTCTGCTTGAAGTTGCCGAGTTCCGCGGAGTCGGGGTAGTAGACGTTCGCCTGCGCCACGATGTCGAGTGCCGCGGCGTAGTTGTACTGGCCTTTGGCCTCCGCAACGTCGGCTTCCGCCTGCGCCTCGAAGTACTTGATGATCTTGTCCTTGGCGTTGTCCAGGATCGCGCGCTGCGAGTCCTTGTCGTAGGTGCCCACCACCTTGAGGATGGCGGGGATGTCGACGTTGCCGGACTCGATCTGCGCCACCAGCTGGCTGTTGCGGCGCGCATGCACGTAGTTGACGATCGGGTAGTAGACCGCCGCCACCAGGATGATGGTTGCGGCGATGCCGCCGGCGACGAACTGCTTGGTGCGGCTCTTGCGCGGGCGCAGGTTGTCCCAGAACTCCTCCACCGTGAGCGTGCGGTCGTCACGCCGCAGTGCCAGCGCCTTGAACAGCGCCTTGTTCTGGCGGCTGGTGAGTTTCGCGACCGGCGCGGGCTTCAGCCCCTTCTCCAGCACCTTGGGCGCGGAGAGCTTGTTGAAGGGATGCTTGCCCGTGAGCAGCTCGTAGGCGACCGCGGCGAGAGCGTAGATGTCGTCGCGCGGATCCGGATCGATGCCCTCGAACATCTCGACGGTGGCGTAGGCGGGAGTCAGCGCGCCGAGCTGGCCCGGGTCGAACACCGTGGTCTCGCCCTGGGTGTCCTTGCGGGTCTTGGAGGCGCGGGCGATGCCGAAGTCCAGCAGCTTCACCGTGCCGTCCTTGGTGAGGAAGGCGTTGCCGGGCTTGAAGTCGGAGTGCACCAGCTGCTTCGAGTGTGCGTAGGCGAGGCCGTCGCACAGCTGCTTGATGATGTGCATGGCTTCCGGCACCGGCAGGCCGCCGGCGGGGAGATGCTTGATGTACTTGGCGAGCTCGTCGCCCTCCATCATCTCCATGGTCATGTACACGGTGCCGCCGTCGCGGTCGAAGTCGTACACCGTGGCGATGTTGGGGTGCGCGAGGCGCTGCGCCTTGCTCGACTCGCGCTGCAGCGCGATGAAGGACTCGGGGTGCTGCTTGAAGTCGCCGGTCAGGGTCTTGACCGCGATGTAGGGGTTCTTGTCCTTGGCCTCGACCTTGAGCAGGTCGCGCGCCTTGTACACCTTGCCCATGCCGCCTTCGCCGAGCACGTCCATCAGCTCGAAGCGCTCCTTGAGCACCGAGCCCGGTCCCAGGTTGTCGCCGCCGCCGCTGGCCTTGAGGCCGCTGCTGGTGCGCCAGCTGGTGCCGGTGGTCGGCTGGCCGCTGCGGCCGGCGGTCGGGTGGGAGTCCATCGCGAAGGGGTCCGACTCGTTGCCGCCGGTGATCTGGGTCTTGCTTCCGCTGCGCTGGGTGGCATCCTCGTTGCCGCCGCCGCGTGAGATCACGGTGCGGCCCTGGCCCGTGTCGGAGCGCACCGTCATGTTCGGATCCTCGCCGGCGGGCGCCTGCACCATGGTGCGGTCGCCGTCCGGCGCGGTCATGGTGCGGTCGGTGGCGGGACGGGTCTTCTCGCCGGTGAGCACGGTCTTCTCGCCGGCCTTCGCCTGGATCTGCGTCTTCTCGGCCTTCACGGTCTTGGCCGGCACCTCTTCGAGCTCGAACGGGAACTCGGCGGGCGCCGCCGGCGCCGCGGATTCGATGTGGGTGCGGATCGCGCGCACCACCGGTTCGGTGAGACCGGCAGCCTGCGCCTTGTCGAGGGTGGCGAGCAGCACGTTCTGGTCGAAACCGGGTTTCGAGAGGTGCTTGTCCAGCCAGGCGCGCAACGGCGCCAGGTTGCCTTTCCCCTTGATCACGTCGTTGAGCAGCTTTTCGAAATCAGTCACTGACCTTCTCCCGAGGCTTCGCGGCTCCCCTGGGATCCGCGGATGAAAACTTAGGTGAACCGGACGGCGATCGCGGTCACGTTGTCGCGAGCGCGGCGTTCCAGCGCGAGGTTGATGAGCTGGTCCACCGCCTGCTCGTTGCCGCCCAGCGTCTTGCCGATCTCGGCGTCGCTGAGTTCCTTGTACAGGCCGTCGCTGCACAGCACGTAGATGTCGTTGGGTTCGATGCTGAAGAGTTCCACGTCCACGAACAGCCCCGGCATGGCGCCGACGGCGCGGGTGATGCGGTTCGCCTGCGGGTGGCTCACAGCCTCGTCACGGGACATGAGCCCGCTCGAGACGAGATCCTCCACCATGGCATGGTCCTGGGTGAGCCGTTCCACTTTCTTGCCGCGGACCCGGTACACACGGCTGTCGCCGGCCCATAGGCACGCGGCATGGCGGCCGCGGGCGAGCAGGGCGACGGCGGTGCTGCCGATGGTGCGCTGGTGCTGGTTCACGGCGAGCGCGAGCAGCCGGCGGTTGGCTTCCAGCAGCTTGTCCTCGGCGGTGTCGACCATCGCGCTCAGGCTGCCGTTCCCGGGCATCTGGGTCATGCACTCGACCACGGTCTGGCTCGCGACGTCGCCGGCGGCGTGGCCGCCCATGCCGTCGGCCACCACCCACACGCCGAGGTCGGGGCGGTGCAGGTAGGAATCCTCGTTGTTCTTGCGCACCGCGCCGACGTGGCTGATGGCACGTGAATTCCACTGGATGGATCGGGATTCGCTCATGCTTTTCCGCCCCTCTGCGGGTTCCCCTGGCAGGCCTGAAACCGCCTCCGGAACCCCGTCCGGAAGCCGCTGGAAACACATGTTACATAACTGATTCGGCCCTGTCCCGGTCGCAGTGTAGCGTGCCGAGAGCGACCTTTTTAAAGGCCAAGTAACAACGCAATAAGACCATATTACATATGTTGCAAACCCCCTACTGAGACGCTATCTTGTGGGCCGGGGCGGTCTGTCGGAATAGGGTCATGACAGCCCGGGTTTTAAGAGGGCTGGATGTGCACCCGCCGCTGCGCGTCCAAGGGGAACAACGTGCAAAAAATTAAGGGCTTATGATGCAGGCCAAGCAGTCAGCGCGGACCCGTATTCGGTTCTGTTCCGTCGTCGCCGGTGTCACCGCAACGTTCATCGCGCAAGCCGCGCCGCCGCCGCTGCCGCCCCCGTTGCCGCCGCCGCTTCCGGCCGCCGCGCAGCCGGGTGGCGCGCAGCCGGTGATGCCGCCGCCGACCATCCCGATCCCCGAGACCAACCTCGATCTTTCCGTGCCGCCCGTGTACGAGCGCCCGCTCGGTGCCGAAGAAGGCGAGCGCGTGTTCGTGAAGCGCTTCGTCATCACCGGCGTGGTGGGTGACCGCAAGGCCGGCATCAGCCCCGAGGACATCCAGGCAGCCGTGGATCAGGTGTTCGCCTCGCTGCAGCAGATCGTCGAGCAGCAGCGCCTCACCAAGCAGAACCTCGAGCAGCAGGGGCCGGAAGGCTTCACGCCCGAGGAGCAGGACAAGATCATCAAGTTCATGCAGGGTGCGGTGAAGACCCAGTCGCCCGATGATCAGCAGAAGGCGTACCAGGCCTTCATCCAGCAGCTCATGCTGGAGCGCCTGCAGCGCCTGCAGGGCCTCACCATCGGCCAGCTGCAGAAGGTCGCCGACGCCGTCACCCAGTACTACCACGACAAGGGCTACTTCCTCGCGCGCGCGGTGATCCCGGCGCAGGAGATCAAGGACGGCGTGGTCAACATCCGCGTGCTCGAGGGCCGCCTCGAGAAGGTGCAGACCGCGGGCAACAAGCAGTACTCCGAGGAGACGCTGGCGAAGCCCTTCAAGCCGCTGCTCGGCGAGCTCGTCACCATCGACCGCACCGAGAACGCGCTGCTCACGCTCACCAAGTATCCGGGCCTGTCCGCCGCCGGCGTGTTCCGCCCCGGCGACGAGGTCGGCACCACCGACATCGTGGTGAACGTGCAGAACGAGCGCCGCTTCGACGGCAGCTTCCGCCTCGACAACTCCGGAACCGAGTTCACGGGACGCGACCGCGCCATCGCGACCCTCAACGTCAACGACATCACCGGCGACGCGGACCTGCTCTCCATCGCCGCGTTGAAGACCTTCGGCGGCAGCGCCACCACCACCGGCACCGGAGCCGCCGCCAAGACCAACCCGAAGGGCAGCTCGACCTACGGCGACTTGCGCTACGAGCGCCCGGTGTACGACGCCTACAACAAGTGGGCGGCGGACATCAGCCGCAACAACTTCAGCGTCGGCAATGTCCCCGGCATCGGCGGCATATCCAAGATCGCGACACTCTCGGAGGAGCACGACTTCTTCCGCTCGCGCACCAGCAACCTGATCGGCACGGTGGATCTGAGCCGCAAGCGCGCAGACACCACCAACAGCCTCGTCACGATTGGGTCATTCGGTGATGTCACCGCCCGCGATGACCTTGCAGTGCTGGGCGCCCAACTCAGCTATGACTCTATCAATACCGGCACCAACACCATTTCGACCGTCACGGCGCGCCTGGAGCATGGCCTGGATGGTCAGCTGGGTGTGCCGAACGATTCGTTTGTCATCGACCAATCCGGCAAGTCGATCCCTCCTCGGAGCCGTAAGGGCGCGAGCGGCCTGCCCAACGTGCCGAGCTTCAACAAGGTCTCGCTGAACTACCAGTTGTACAAGAACCTGCCCAACACGCAGGGTCTCCTGTTCCGCTTCAGCGGTCAGTACTCCAAGGACCTCCTGTCGTCCCTCGAGCAGTTCGTGATGGGCGGCCCGGACAACGTGCGCGCCGCGCCCACCTCCCAGTTCCTGGTGGACAACGGCATCTTCAGCTCCCTCGAGTACAGCGTCAGTGCACCGGGCTTCGCGGACAAGCATGCCTTCGGCAGCTACACCTGGGGCCAGATGCTGCGCTTCCGCGTGTTCGTGGACGCCGCGCGCGGCTACGACAACGATTCCAGCGACAAGGTAAACCGCAAGTACCTGGCGGGCAGCGGCGTGGGCTTGACGTTCACCGTCCCGGGCACCATGACCGCGAACCTGCAGTGGGCGCGCCTCAACGGCGGCGCTCGCCCGGGTGCGGCCAATAACCCGAACGCCATCAGCAAGTCATCCCAGACTTGGCTGGACGTGACGTTCAATTTCTAAGGCCCTTCCGGGAATGCCCCGCGCCCAGCGCGGGTCTAGCCGGGAGGGAAGGTGAGGGGTCCGCGCCGGAGCGGGGCCGTCGGTCGCCGACTGGCGGCGGGGTGTTATGTCGCCCGGCTGCTAGAATTTATTGACATAAGCCGCCTAAAGAGCGGCACGGTGGAGTTCCGGTGTTCCTATATATATGGAATAGGCGAGGCGCGACGATGAAGCAGCTGCATGGGATGCCCACGAGACGGGCTGGGGACAAGGGGTTCAAGGCCATCACGCGCACGGCGGCATGGGCGCTTACCGCGACCCTTGCGTTCGCCGTCATGCAGGCGCAAGCCACCCCGCGCGGTGGTCAGGTGGTCGCGGGCCACGGCAGCATCAGCCATCCCAGCCAGAACGTCACGGTCATCAATCAGAAGTCCAACAGCCTCGTCGTCAACTGGAGCAGCTTCAACATCGGCAGCGGCCAGACGGTCCAGTTCGTGCAGCCCAGCGCCTCCTCGGCCGCACTGAACCAGATCTTCGACCAGAACCCGACCCAGATCTTCGGCAGCCTCATCTCCAACGGCCAGGTGTTCCTGGTCAACCCGAACGGCATCTATTTCAGCCGCGACGCCTACGTGAACACCGGCGCGCTGTTCGCCAGCAGCCTCGGCATCTCCAACTCCGACTTCATGGCCGGCAAGCTCGACTTCTCCGCCCCCGCGGGGCAGGACGGCGGCGCGGTCATCAACCATGGCACGCTGATCGCGGCGCAGGGCGGTTCCGTCACCCTCATCGGCGGCAGCGTCTATAACGACGGCGTCATCGCCGCCAACCTCGGCCAGGTGGACCTCGTCGCCGGCCATGCGGTGACGGTGGACTTCGACGGCGACGGCCTCATGTCCTTCGAGGTCACCCAGCCCGTCATGCACAAGATGCTGGACGCCGAGAGCGGCGCGGCCGTGACCAACGCCGGCACTATCCAGGCCGATGGCGGCGCGGTCATCATGACCGCCAGCGTCGCGCGCAACGTATTCGCCCAGGCGGTGAACAACAGCGGCGTGATCGAGGCCACCGGCGTGCAGGAGCATAACGGCGGCGTGTACCTCGCCGGTCCGGACCTCGGCGGCGAAGACTTCACCGGCAACGGCCGTGATTCTTCCGGTGATTCCGCGCCTGTCGAGCACTCCGGCAGCGTGATGCTGAGCGGGCAGGGCGGCGACGTGGTCAGCAGCGGCAGCATCGATGCCTCTTCCCAGCGCGGCGATGGCGGCTACGTGGAGCTGCACTCCGACGGCATGACCCTGCTGGACGGCGGCAGCATCGACGTGAGCGGCGGCCAGGGCAGCGGCGGCGAAGTGCGCATCCTCGGCGACCTGGTGGGCCTGTTCGGCTCCACCAGCGTGGATGCCTCCGGCTACACCGGCGGCGGCACCGTCATGGTCGGCGGCGACTACCACGGCGGCAATGCCGCCATCCAGAATGCCTCCCAGGCCTTCATCGGCCAGGATGTCAGCATCGATGCCGACGCCATCGACTCCGGCAACGGCGGCAAGGTGGTGATCTGGTCCGACGACCACACCCAGTACTTCGGGAACATCAGCTCACGCGGCGGCAGGAACGGTGGCGACGGCGGCTTCGTGGAAGTCTCCGGCCTGCATGGGCTCGACTACATGGGCCGCACCGACCTGCGCGCCTCCCATGGCGATATCGGCCTGCTGCTGCTCGATCCGACCAACATCACGATCAACAATACCGACAGCGGCACGAGCGCCAGCGGTGGCAATCCCAATGTATTCAGCGGCTCCGGTGCTACCGGCTCAATTAATGTCGCGACGCTGACAGCAGCGTTGGGTACCGCTGATGTGCAGATTACTACTGCATCGGCCGGCGGCAGCGCAGGCACGATCACGGTGTCGAACAACGTGTCGTGGAGCGCGAATACTTCTCTTACGCTGACTGCTAATAGCACCATTTCCGTCGGTGCGACGATTGCCAATAGTGGATCGGGTTCAATCAATCTCAATGCTGGTGGCAATATCACCATCACCGGCAGTCTTCAGACGACCTCGGGCAGCATCAATGTCACGTCAGGAGGTGCCACAGGCATAAGTCTGACTAGCTCCGCTACCGCAAATATTCTGACGACCTCTGGCAGCATCAATCTGACTGCCTCTGCAGGATCAATCTTGGACACGAATACCGATGGTGGCGATGTTGCAAACATCATCACCACTAGCGGTCCTGTTACCTTTACGTCTGCGGGCAGCGTGGGTAATCCCGCTGGCAACGATATGGACATTTCGGGTGTCTCTAACCTGACATTGTCCGCGGTTACGGGCGTATCGGTTACCAATGATTCAACCTATACGACCTTAAATCTCTCGCTCGATCCGACGAGTGGTGGCAATACATACACGTTCACCGGTCAGACCAATACCATCACCATCTTGGACGGTGGCAGCAATCTGACCTTGTCGAGCATCACGGGCACTACCACGGCCCTCAGCGTTACGGATACTGGCACTACGTCGAGTATCCAAATCGCGGACGGCGGCATCAGCGTCGGCACGGGCAACGTGACCCTGACCGCCAACAGCGGCAGCATCACGGATAACACCGCGGGCGCCACCACTGCCAACATCACCAACACCGGCAGCATCTCGCTGAACGCCAGCACCAACATCGGCACCGGCGCTGAGGCCCTGGACCTCGCCAATACCGTCGGCACCGTCACCGCCACCTCCACGGGCGGTGTGATCAACCTGGCTTCCACCGGCAACCTGACCTTCGGCGCCGTGTCCGCCACCGGCAACGTGACGCTGGCCTCCAACGCCAGCATCACCACCACCAGCACAGTGACTTCCGGCGCTACCGCCACCATCAACGTGGACGCCAACAACAACAGCGTCGAGAGCCTGACCCTGGGCGGCGTGGTCTCCGGTACCACCATCTCCATGAACGGCGGCACCGACCTCAACGACACCCTGGTCGCCCCCAACACCGTCAATACCTGGAACATCACCAGCGGCAACGCCGGCACTTTGAACGGCGAGGGCTTCACCAAGTTCGTGAACCTCACCGGCGGCAGCGCCGTGGATACCTTCAACATCTCCGCCGGCGCCTTCGTGCAGGGCGCCACCGGCATCGACGGCGGCGGCGGGTCCGACATCATCAACGGCCCCAACAGCGCCCTGACCTGGAACATCACCGGCAACAACGCCGGTAACCTGACCACGGCAACCACCACCAACTTCACCAGCGTGGAGAACTTAGCTGGCGGCTCCGCGGCGGATGCCTTCGTGTTCAGCAACGGCGTCGCTGTGACCTCCATCGACGGCGGTGGCGGCTCCGACACCCTGAATTTCTCCGCCTATAACACCAATCTGACGGTGACCCTCACCGGCACCGGTGCCACCGACGGCTTCAATGGCACCACCGCCGGCACCCCGAACCCCATCAGCGGCGGCAGCTTCAGCAACATCGATGTGATCACCTCCGGCAGTGGTGCCGCCGACGTGCTCGTCGGCAACAATGCCAATGCCAACTGGAACCTGAACGCCACGCGCACCTACGTGGATATCGCCACCGGCAACACCCTGACCTTCAGCGCCTTCGAGACGCTGACCGGCGGTACCCAGAACGACACCTTCAACGTCAACACGTCCCAGACCCGCAACCTGAACGGCGGTCTGGGCAACGACAGCTTCGTCTTCGCCGACGGCGTGACCCTGACGGGCAGCATCGACGGCCAGGGCGGCACCGACACCCTGGACCTCAGCGCCTACACCACGGCTTTGACCTTCATCCTGTCCACCGGCAACGTGAATGGCAGCACGGATCCGCTCACCGGCACCTTCAGCAACATGGATACGCTGACCGGCGGCGCCGGTGGCAATACCTTCACCATCGATGCCAACACCACCGTTAACCTCAACGGCGGCTCCAGCACCGACAGCTTCGTGTTCGGCGACGCGGTGGTGCTGACCGGCAGCATCGACGGCAAGGGTGGCTCAGATACCCTGAACCTCAGCGGCTACACCACCAACCTGGGCGTGACCCTCACCGCCGCCGGCGGCACCGACGGTTTCAACGGCACTACCAGTGGTACGCCGAACCCGCTTACCGGCACGTTCAGCAACATCGACGTGGTCACCGCCGGCAGCGGCAGCGATACGCTGACCGGTCTGTCCAGTGCTGCCACCTGGGCCTTGGGCGCATCCACTACTTACACTGACAACGGCAGCGGCAACGTCGTCACCTTCAGCGGCTTCCAGAACCTGACCTCAGGCGGCGGCAGCGATACCTTCAATATCACCGCCAACAACACCCTGAACCTCAACGGCGGTGCAGGCAGCGACAGCTTCGTGTTCAGCGACGGCGTGACCCTGACCGGCAGCATCACTGGCGGCGGCGGTGTCAACGACACCCTGGACCTCAGCGCCTACACCACGGCGTTGACGTTCATCCTGTCG